>NZ_JBXWRD010000017.1:0-77811 GCF_059612725.1 Ruegeria sp. YKSF070
GCGCACAAGGGTGACAAACAGAAAAGGCCGCTCCCCCGGAGCGGCCTTTTTCATGTCCACAAACGATCCGACACCCGAGATTATTCGACGAATAATCTCGCAGCCCGCCACTCAGTACGCCGTTTTCGATCACGGTGAACTGGGTCACAGACAGAATCATTACGCTGGGTCAATCTGTCTGTGTAAATCAAGACAGGGAGTGAGACAAATGCCGTTCCTCAGCAAAACCAATCCCGCCAGGATTATTGAAGCCGTTTACCGGTCGATCGCCCTCTGCGCGATGATGCAGAATCGTGTGAACAAGCTGCACTGAGCTGTCGCAGCCTCGGCCGGATCGTTCTGCCATCGGAAATATGGGCCGGATCAGGCAGTTCCAAGGTCACACTATGCTTGGGTCAGGTCGACGGAGACCACGGTCTCCGCCCGACCATAAGGTCCGCTTCTTCCGTTATCTCGTTCATATGATGCTCAAGGCTCTGGCGCAGCGTCTCGATCTCTTCTTCCGATGCCTTGCGCGGCACCGGATCGTGCCATTCCCGGCACAAGAACACGCCTTCGTTGCGCCAGGGGCGCGGTAGCAGAAGCCGGTCCCAGCTACCCATCTCGCGTCCGTGCCGGACAGAATAGGTAATGCCGAACACCCGCTTTCCTGAACTGCGCGCCCAGATCAGCGGGACAGTGGACGAAACCCGTTCCGGCCCGCGCGGGCCGTCTGCTGCAATCCCGATGGAAATTCCGCCCTTCATCTTGCCCAGAACTTCGCGCGAGAGGGCCACATGGCGTTTGTGGCTGGACATGGCGATGGTATCCATACCGAAGAGTTTCTGCACCCGGCCCACCATGCTGCCTGCACGCGCGGCGGAAGTAATCGAACAGATCCGCCCTTTGTCGAGCGGAAAGAAATAGGGTGATTGCGCCAGACGCTGGTGCCAGAGCACCACGATCACCGGTTCCCCCGCAGCCGCCAATTGGTCCAGTTGCTCATAGCCGATCCGCTGCCATTTGGTGTTGCGATGTATCAGGCGGATATAGGATGCGATCCGTCGGGCAACCCAATTCAGCACTGCTTCGCTGTCGGCAATCTTCTTGCGCAGGCTCATGGCGCCTCCTTCGGTTTGGATCGCTTCTGTCATACCCGACGAGAGGCGCGGTGCAACGCCTTTCCCGGCTCTCTTTTTGCTCCTGCTTGTCGAAAAGGGGCTTGAGTCCGCCGCATCGGTGGCATATCTCCATCGCCACGATAGGGGTATAGCTCAGTTGGTAGAGCGACGGTCTCCAAAACCGTAGGTCGCGGGTTCGAACCCTGCTGCCCCTGCCACTTTCCGACATCTTCATTATTTTGCGACCCAGCGGTTCTGGTGTCACGCTGATTTCTCTGGTCAAACCTTGCGCGCGGCATGAAGAGGTATGCCGTTATGCTGGAACGTCTGTTCCGGCGTCGGTGGCAACCTTCTGTCGAGAGAATTGGCGCCTTGCGAAACTTCGAGTAATTGGTTTCAGAAATCGATAAACCGAAGAAAAATGAAAGCATAGTGAGTGACAGTTTTCTGTACCGGGTCTATAACGTCCGATACAGGAGGCACGAGTCATGGACGCGGAAGCAAGACAGCACGAGATATTGCAGAAGCTGCGCCAGCAGGAGCGGGTTGGGGTCGACGAACTCACCCAGGATTTCGGGGTCAGCAGTCAGACGGTGCGGGCCGATCTGCGCGATCTGCACGACCGCGGACTGCTCAAGCGAACCCATGGCGGCGCGGTGCGGGTCGAGACGGTGTCGAACCGCGAATACGGTGCGCGCCGGCAGCTGCACCGAGGGCAAAAGGCGGCGATGGGGGCGCTGGCGGCAACGCTGATCCCCGATGACAGCTCGGTCACCCTGAATATCGGAACCTCGACGGAACAGGTCGCCCGCGCGCTGGCCGGGCATCGCGGGCTGACGGTTCTGTCCAACAATATCAACATCATCAACCTGTTGATCGGCACGCCGTCCAAGGAACTGGTGCTGGTCGGCGGCGCGGTCCGGCAAAGCGATGGCGCCATCGTGGGCGAGGATGCGGTCGAGTTCATTTCGCGCTACAAGGTGGATTTTGCGGTCATCGGTGCCTCGGCGATGGATGCCGACGGCGCGATCCTGGATTTCGACGCGCGCGAGGTCTCGGTGGCCCGCGCCATACTGCGCAATGCGCGCAGTCGGATTCTGGTCTGTGACGGGTCCAAATTCGACATCGCCGCCCCGGTCCGGATCTGCGATCTGACCGAGCTTGATTACGTGGTGACCGACCGGGCACCACCGGCCGAGTTTCTGCGGCGTGCCGAAGAGGCAGAGACCGAAATTCTGATTGCGGAGTATACCGATGACTGAGACCGACAACCGGGTCTATGACCTCTTTGTCATTGGCGGCGGGATCAATGGCTGCGGCATCGCGCGTGATGCGGCGGGGCGGGGGCTGTCGGTGGCTTTGGCCGAGATGAAGGATCTGGCCTGGGCCACCTCATCGGCCTCGACCAAGTTGTTTCATGGCGGGCTGCGCTATCTTGAATATTTCGAGTTCCGGCTGGTGCGCGAGGCGCTGATCGAGCGCGAGACACTGCTGCGTGCGATGCCGCATATCAGCTGGCCGATGCGTTTCGTGCTGCCCTATCACCCGGATATGCGGTTCGAGAATGACACGCCCACCTCGCGGTTGTTGTCGACGGTAATGCCCTGGATGAAGGGACGCCGCCCGGCCTGGCTGATCCGGCTGGGCCTGTTCATGTATGACCACCTGGGCGGTCGCAAAATCCTGCCCGGCACCCGCACGCTGGACCTGAGCAGCGACCCGGCGGGGGCGCCGTTGCAGGACCGGTTTCGCAAGGCCTATGAATACTCTGACTGCTGGGTCGAGGATGCCCGCCTTGTCGTGCTGAACGCACGCGACGCGGCGGCGCGCGGGGCGCGGATCATGACGCGGACACGGGTGGTTTCGGCCACACGCGCCGCCGATCACTGGGCTGTTACCCTAGAGGATACGGTGACAGGCGAAACTCGCGAGCTCTGCGCGCGCGTGCTGGTCAATGCGGGTGGCCCTTGGGTCGGAGAGCTGATCCATGGCGCGCTGCGGCTCAACTCTTCGGAGCGGGTGAGGCTGGTGCGGGGCAGCCATATCGTGACCCGGCGGCTGTTCGATCATGACCGCTGTTATTTCTTTCAGGGCACTGATGGGCGGATCATATTCGCGATCCCCTACGAGGGAGAGTTTACCCTGATCGGTACCACCGATCAGGAGCATACGGACCCGGGCACAAGACCCAACTGTACCGAGGGTGAGCGGGATTATCTTCTGCGCTTCGCCTCTGACTATTTCAAGCAGCAACTGACGCCCGAGGATGTGGTCTGGACCTATTCCGGGGTACGCCCGCTTTATGATGACGGGGCCAGTTCGGCTACGGCGGCGACGCGCGACTACGTGCTCAAGGTCGATCAGACAGGTGGGGCGCCGGTACTCAACGTCTTTGGCGGCAAGATCACCACCTATCGGCGGCTGGCGGAATCGGCGCTGGACAAGATCGCGCCTTTCTTTCCGGGCCTCTCCGGGAAATGGACGGCGGGTGTTGCCCTGCCGGGCGGTGACTTCCCGGTGGACGGGGTGGCGGCCCTGACCGAGGGCCTGATGCGGCAATACCCGTTCCTGACGCAGGCCTGGGCCGCGCGGCTGGTGCGGGCCTATGGCACCGAGGCGGTAGAGATGCTCGGCAAGGCCGACAGCGCCGAGGCGCTGGGCGAGGATTTCGGCGCCACCATCACCGCGTGCGAGCTGGATTGGGCCGTGTCGCGGGAATGGGTGCGCAGTGCCGAGGACTTTCTGTGGCGCCGTACCAAGCTGGGTTTGCGGCTCACCCCGGAACAGGCGGCGCGGGTCGAAGCCCATATCGCGGCGCGGAGCTGACCCCGCGCCCGTTTATCCGCGCAGGGTGGCAGGCACCCGGGTCGAGATCGACACGCCGCGAATGAACTCTTCGCATTCCTCCGGCGCGGTAATCGGGAGCATATGGCCGCGTCCGGGCAACAGTTCGCATCGCAGGCCGAATTTCTTCATCGGAACACCATGTTGGGTGGGGAGCAGCACCGCGTCCTCGGCCCCGAACAGGATGGCACCGGGGACATCAAGTTCGCGATAGCGCTGTGCCTGTGCCGCTATGCTGGCATCTGCGCCCACCACGTCCTGGGATGCGGTGACAAAGGCCTGTGGCCTGAGCCCGAGCGCGCCACCGGCACGGTCCAGAAAATCTTCGGGGAAATCCTCGGGGGCAAAGACTTGGGTCAGGGTCTGCTCTGCGGTCCAGTTCGCCATCGGTACCGCGATGGTATGCCCGATCAAGTAGCGCAGCCGTTCGTTACGGATTTCCAGCGGGCGGAACACGGCTGGCGGGCCTGCCATGTGATGGGTGAGCGGACAGATCAGCGCCAGCCCGGCCACCTTTCGCGGGCGGTCCAGTGCCATGGCCAGCGCAATCGCGCCGCCCAGCGAATGACCGACCAGCACAGGATCCTTGACCCCCTTGGCATCAAGGAACTCTCCGATCATCCGGGCCTGTTCCGGTAACCCGGCCAAGGCTGCGCCGTCACGGGTGGAATAACCGCAGCCGGGCCGGTCCAGTGCGATGACGTGATGATCCTGTGCCAGTCGGTCAACCAGCGCATAGGTGAAATGCTGCAACTGCCCGGCCAGCCCGTGGATCAACACCAGTGTCTGTTTGGCCGGGTCGCCGGCCTCGACATAGTGGATGGTGCCGCCGGTCACCGGCTGCACCTCGCCGGCCTGCGGTACCAGCGCCGCGCCGCGCCGCGCCAGCGACCGCGTTCTGAGCCAGCCCAATCCCAGCATCACGCCAATCAGGGCAAAGGGCAGGCAGACGAGCAGAAGCAGGGTGGACATGGCAACTCCGGGATCAGGTATGCGACGGGGGCGAGGTTAGATATTGTTCCATCCCGGCGCCAGCCATGCGTTTGCGATATTCGCCTACCGTGCCGGGCCAAAGTGTGGTGTTGCGGCCGGTGCTGTCCTGATACCACGAAGAGCAGCCACCGGCCTGCCAGACCGAGTCCGTCAACCGCTCCTGCATCTCGGCTTCAAACGCGGCCTGCGCCTGTGGTTTCGGCGAGATCGTGGCGAGACGCTGTTTCTGCATGGCATCCAGCAGCCGTCCGATATGTTCGACCTGCGCCTCGATCATCAGCACGACCGAGTTGTGGCCCAACCCGGTATGGGGCCCGAGCAGGACAAAGAAGTTGGGAAAGCCTACGACCGAGGTGCCCAGATGCGCGGACATGCCCTCGGACCAGGCCTCGCGGATGGTCAGCCCGTCGGCGCCGGTGATGTCCAGACGTTCGGCGGCGTCGGTGACGTGGAACCCGGTGCCCCAGATCAGAACGTCGGCCTGAATCCGGGTGCCGTCGGTGGCGATCAGCGTGTCGCCCTCGATCCGCGCCACGCCATGGGGGATCACCTCGACATTTTTCCGGGCCAAGGCCGGGTACCAGTCGTTGGAACTGAGGATGCGCTTGCAGCCAATGCGATAGGGCGGTGTCAGCTTGGCCTGTTCTTCGGGGTCGGGGATGGCATCGGTCAGTGCCCTTTGCCACATGCGCATGGCGAAATCGACGGCCCTCGGCTTGCCGCGAAACACCGCGTGGCGGAACTCGAACACCGCATAGATCAGAGCGCGGCGGATACGTGGCAACAGCGGCAGGCGGGCATATAGCCGCCGTACCCAGGGAGCGATCGGCCCGTCCGGTCGGGGCAGGACATAAGGCGGCGTGCGCTGAAAGATGCTGACACGGGCGGCCTTGGGCGCGATTTCGGGCACGAATTGCACCGCCGAGGCGCCGGTGCCCACGACCGCAATCCGTTTGTCGGCCAGATCGACGCCATGATCCCATTGGGCCGAGTGGAAGGCCGGGCCGGGAAAGCTGTGGGCGCCCGGCAGTTCGGGGATGTTCGGCACATGCAGCGCGCCGATGGCCGAGACCAAGAACCGCGCCGACCAATGCTGCCCCTCGTCGGTTTCGACCTGCCAGCGCGCGCCGTCCCAACGCGCCGCGCGCAGGGTCTGGCCGAAATGGCAGAGGTCATAGAGGCTTTCGTCGCGTGCAACCTTTTGAAGATAGCTTTGTATCTCGCCGCCACCCGCATAGGCCGTGGACCAGCCCGGGTTCGGGTGGCTTGCCAGTGAATAGAGATGCGAGGGCACGTCGCAGGCGACACCGGGATAGGTGTTCTCGCGCCAGGTGCCGCCGATATCATCGGCCTTTTCCAGGATGTCGATCCGGGCAAGGCCGCGCTTGCGGGCCTCCATCGCCATGATCAGTCCGGAAAACCCTGCCCCAACGATGAGCATATCCGTTTCGCGTGTCGCCATTCTGTCCGGCCTCCGCTCCTTGCCTTGATCAAGTCTAGCGGATCCGCGTCGCAGGGACAGAGTCTTGTCGTGGGGTCAATCCGTGGTATTCAGATCGGCCAATCGGGGCAGGGGCAACGCGTCAAGCAGGGCAAAGACCTGTTCGCGGCAGGAAGGCCCGGTCCAGCCCTTGGGCTGGAAGGCCAGGGGCAAATCCGGGTGGCGCAGCGCCACCCGCCGCCAGCGATGCACCAGCAATGTCCGCAGCGTCGCCACCTGAACCGGTGTCAGAAACGCCGGTATGCCCGCCGCCCGCAACGCGGCACAGTCCTGTTGCAAGCTGTGACAGGCCGCCCCCAGATCTTCGGGAAAGAGCCGGGTCTGAAGCCAGCCGGGAACGGCACGCGCGGTGACTTCGAACCCGGCCAGATCGTCGCAATCGCCCGGCACCGGCCCCGACCCCAGCGCCACGGTGCGGCCTAGCCCGGTATAGGTATCGGTCAGCAACAGGTCGTTGAGCGTGTTCAGGCTGCCGCCATCCTCGGCGATCAGGATATGCCAGGTCTCGGGCAACTCAGGTGCGCGGGTATAGATGCGCGGTGTCACCCGGTCCGATTGCGTGCGGCCAAACTCGGACAGGTAATGGACCGAGCTGCGCCCCTCGCGGCTGCTTTCGATCCAGCCGTCCTTGCGCAGCCGGTGCAGGGCCACGCGCATCGCTTCGGGCTTGATACCCATCGGCTGGGTGATGCGGGTCAGTGCGCTGCCCGAGATCCGGTCGCCCTTGCGCCGGGCGAGATCACCGAACAACGAGACGATGATCGACCAGACCCGCTGGTTCTGCGGGTCGGTCAGCCGGGTGACGGCCGTGTCAAACCAAGAGGTATCTCGTATCATGCAGACAGTCTAAGTCGCCCGGACATAAATGAGAATCGCTTTCTGGCCCCCGGCAGCCATGGCCGGGGGCCAGTGCATTCAATAGGCGTTCATGGTCAGCAGCTCGTATTCCGCGACCATCTCGTCATCCTGGTTGGTCAGCGTCACATGCCAGCGGACCTCGCCGTATTCGTCGGTGCGGCGGGTCTTTTTCTTGACTGTCAGGCGCACCTTGATGCTGTCCCCGGCCGAAACCGGCTTCATGAAGCGCAGGCCGTCCAGCCCGGTATTGGCCAGTACCGGCCCCTCGTTCGGCTCGACGAACAGACCGGCGGCGAAGCTGAGCAACAGATAGCCATGCGCCACCCGGCCCGGGAAGAACGGATTCCGCTTGGCGGCGGCGTCATCCATATGGGCATAGAAGGTGTCGCCGGTGAAATGGGCGAAATGTTCGATATCGTCCATGGTGACGGTGCGCGAGGCGGTGTTTAGCGTCTCGCCAATCGACAGTTCGTCATAGCGGCGGGTAAAGGGATGCGCGGGGCCTGCGACCTCGGTCGCGCCGGGCACCCATTTGCCGCCGATCCGGGCCAGCATCTCGGGCGAGCCCTGCACTGCGGTGCGCTGCATGTAATGTTTCACGCCACGCACGCCGCCCATCTCCTCGCCACCGCCGGCGCGGCCCGGGCCACCATGCACCATGTGGGGCAGGGGTGAGCCGTGACCGGTCGATTCCTTCATCGAGTCGCGGTTGTTGATGTAGATGCGCCCGTGAAAGGCGCCCGCGCCCATCACCACATCGCGCGCCACATCGGCGTCATGTGTGATCAGCGAGGTTACCAGCGAGCCGCCGCCGCGATTGGCCAGCGCCACCGCGTGATCCATGTCGCGATAGCCCATGACGGTCGAGACCGGGCCGAATGCCTCGGTATCGTGCACGCGCTGGGCGCGGTCGGGGTCGGCGCAGTGGAACAGCATCGGCGGCACAAAGGCGCCGTTGGCCAGATCGCCGGACAGGCCGGGATCCATGGTGAAGACCTGTTCTGCCTCTTGCCCGATGATCGCGGCCTTGGCCAGCACATCGGCCTTTTGCCCGCCCGAGACCAGCGCGCCCATGCGGGTTGCCTCGTCACGCGGGTCGCCGATCACGGTCTTTGCGAGGCGCGCACTCAGCGCCTCGATCACCGCCTCGACACGCGGCTGGGGCGCGATGATGCGGCGGATCGCGGTGCATTTCTGCCCCGCCTTGGTGGTCATCTCGCGCGCGACCTCCTTGATGAACAGGTCGAATTCGGGCGTGCCGGGTTCCGCATCGGGGCCAAGGATCGAGGCGTTCAGACTGTCCTGTTCGGCCACGAAACGCACCGCGTTTTGCAGGATCACCGGGTTCGAGCGCAGTTTCAGCGCGGTATCGGCGGAGCCGGTGAAGCTGACCACATCCTGGCAGTTCAGATGATCCAACATGTCGCCAAGGCCGCCCGACACCAGTTGCAGGGCGCCTGCGGGCAGAATGTCGGCCTCCAGCATGATGCGCACTGCCAGTTCGGTGACATAGCAGCTGTTGGTCGCGGGTTTCACGATAGAGGGGACACCGGCCAAGAGGGTGGGGGCCAGCTTTTCCAGCATGCCCCAGACAGGGAAGTTGAAGGCGTTGATATGCACCGCGACCCCTTGCAGCGGGGTGCAGACGTGCTGGCCCAGGAAGGTGCCGTTGCGGCTCAGCTGTTCCACCTCGCCGTCCAGATAGATCTGGCCGTCCGGCATCTCGCGCCGGCCTTTGGAGGCGAAGACGAACATGGTGCCGATGCCGCCGTCGATGTCGATCAGGTGGTCGGACTGGGTGGCGCCGGTGTCGAAACTGGCGGCGTACAGTTCGGCCTTGCGGGCGTTCAGCGCCTGACCCAGCGCCTTGATCATGCGGGCGCGGTCATGGAACCCTAGCTTGCGCAGGGCGGGGCCGCCGGTGTTGCGGGCATGATCGAGCATCGCCAGCACGTCGAGCGCGTCATTGCCTGCGCTGGCGATCGGTGCACCGTTGATGGCCGAGGCGATGGTGCGGGCGCCTGCGCCGGGTGCGACCCACTGGCCGGCGGCAAAGCTGGAAATCTGTTGAAGGGCCATGGCAGTCTCCTGTTCCTGTCGCCCGCCAGTCTAACCGGTTCAGGGCGCAAATTGTGAAGGATGGTATTCGCGACCGAACGGTCGGTCAATAAAATTCCAACATAGTGACGCACACAAACGAAAACCGCCGGACCTTTCGGCCCGGCGGATCACGTGTCAGTGACCCATCGCGCCCATCTGCTGGGGTAGGTAGAGCACCACTACCGGCACCAGCACGATCAGTGCCAGCCGGAAGATGTCGGCGATCCAGAACGGCGTCACCCCGCGAAAGATCGTGCCGGTCGAGACGTCGCCTACCACGCCCTTGAGGATGAACACATTGAGGCCCACGGGTGGCGTGATCAGGCTGATC
This sequence comes from Ruegeria sp. YKSF070, assembly GCF_059612725.1. Classification (NCBI taxonomy): domain Bacteria; kingdom Pseudomonadati; phylum Pseudomonadota; class Alphaproteobacteria; order Rhodobacterales; family Roseobacteraceae; genus Ruegeria; species Ruegeria sp. YKSF070. The sequence continues at coordinate 9,728 of NZ_JBXWRD010000017.1, forward strand.
TCGGTCACCACCACCACGACGATACCGAACCAGATCGGATCGTATCCCAGCGAGGTGACCAGCGGAAAGAAGATCGGCACGGTCAGCAGCAGCATCGACAGCGATTCGAACACGCAGCCCAGGATGATGTAGATGCCGAGGATCATCAGGATTACCACAAAGGGCGCCACATCATAGGCGGTGACCATGGCGATCAGCGCCTCGGGTAGGCCAGCGAGGTTGATGAAGTTGGAAAACACCTGCGCCCCGATCAGCACCGAAAAGAGGGATGCGGCGGTAAAGCTGGTCTCTTTCAGCACCTCGAAGGTGGAGCCAACCGTCAGCCCACCCCGGAAAAGCGCGATCAGAAAGGCGCCCGCCGCGCCCATGCCCGCCGCCTCGGTCGGTGAAAAGGTCAGATTCAGCGGGTGAAAGTCGAAGGCGCCATACAGCCCGCCGATCACCAGGAAGAACAGCAAGAGCACCGCCCAGACCGAACCCAGCGCGCGCACCCGTTCGCCCCAGCCCGCACGTTCACCTGCGGGGCCCGCCGCGGGATTGCGCCACACGGTCCAGCGCACGGCAAAGAGGTAGAACAATATGCCCAGGATACCCGGAATGATCCCCGCCATGAACAGCTTGCCGATCGAGGTTTCGGTCAACAACCCATAAATCACCAGAATGACCGAAGGCGGGATCAGGATGCCCAGCGTGCCCCCCGCCGCGATGGACGCGGTCGACAGCTCGTCGGTATAGCCGTAACGGCGCATTTCCGGCATCGCGACCTTGGACATGGTGGCCGCCGTTGCCAGGGACGAGCCGCAGATGGCCGAGAAGCCACCACAGGCGGCAACCGTTGCCATGGCGATGCCACCCCGGAAATGGCCCAGGAATGCGTTCGACACCGCATAAAGCTCGCGCGCCATGCCGCCCTTGTTGACGAAAAGCCCCATCAGGATGAACAGCGGCACCACGCTCAGGCCGTAATCCTGCGCGGTATCCATCACCTGACGGCCCACCATGGACATCGCAGCCTTGAGCCCGCGTTCATCCAGGATCGAACCGCCCCGCTCGTAGGCAAAGCCCAGCGTGCCGACGAGACCCATGGCAAAGACGATGGGCAGGCGCAGCAGCACCAGCACCAGGACAAGTGCAAAACCGATCAGTGCGGCAGTCATTTCAGGGCCTCCGAAAGCAGGCGGGGAGCGAAGAGATGCAAGAGGCCGGTGATGACCAGCGCCACCGCGCTGATGCCCACGGAAATGGCGATGAACCAGCCCACGATATAGGTCGGGATCGCCAGATACTCGGTCACGTCGCCATAGTCGCGCGAGCGTTCGGCCAGGATCCAGACGCGGCTCATCGGCCAGTAGAGCATGATGCCGCTGACCAGATGGATCAGCCCGTCACGGATACGGTCCAGCCGCAGGCGGTGAAACAGGCCATCGGTCAGGTCGACGGCGATCTGGCCATTGGTGACCGAGATGATGGGAAGGACCGAGAACACCAGCACCGCCATCAGGATGCGGGTCAGTTCGGTCGCGGCCTCGATGGGCGCGTTCAGGACGGATCTGAGGATCACGTCGCAGAAGGTCATCACCATCAGGACAAAGAGGGCAAGGCAGGCCACCAACACAGGCGCAAAGCTGGCGTGGCGGGCAAGCCGGATCAGGGACGTCATGGGTTCCTCCGGCGGGCTGGCTGGGGCGGCGAAACACGCCGCCCCGGTGAAAAGGCTCAGTTGGCGGCCATTTCCGATTTGATCAGGTCATAGGCGGCCTGGGCGTCGATCCCGGCGGCGGCGACCTCGGCAATCACCTTCTCGCGCACATCGGCGGCGATGGCGGAGAATTTCTCAAGATCGGCGGCCGAGGCGGCGTTGATTGCGTTGCCTTCGGTGGCCTCGGTCTCGGTCCGCCCGATGGCGTCGATCTCGTCCCAGATCTTGCCGATCTCGCGGCTCAGCGGCTCGCCGAACACCTTTTCTTCCAGTGCCTGCTGGATGTCCTCGGGCAGGTCGGCAAAGCTGTCTTCGTTCATGATGAAGGCGAAGGAGCCGCGATAGAGGCCACCGGGCATCTCATAGACGTTCTGGGCAACCTCGGTCAGCTTGAAGCCCTTGCGCGATTCAAACGGCATCACCACGCCATCGGCAGCCTTGGAGGCGAGCGTTTCATAGACCTTGGGGGCCGGAACCTGGATGCCGGTGGCGCCCAGGGCGGTGCCCACATCGCCGCCGACACCGCCGGGGATGCGCACCTTGAGGCCCGCGATCTGCGCCATGTCGGTAACCGGAGCGGTCGAGTGCAACTGTGCGGGGCCATGGGTGTGCAGCGCGATCAGCTTGACGCCGCGATGCTCGTCGGCCTTGCTCAGATACTGGTCATAGGCACGCCAATAGGCGACCGAAGCGGCCTCGGCCGAACCTTCGTAGCCCGGCAGTTCGATCAGCTTGGTGGTGACAAAGCGGCCCGGCTGGTAGCCGTGGAAGATGATCGACAGATCGGCGGCGCCGTCCTGGATCAGGTCCATCTGCGCGGGGGGCGGGGCGATGCCCAGTTTCAGTTCGGCAGTGACCTGACCGTCGGTGGCCTCTTCGACCATTTCGACGAATTTGGGCCACATCATCGCGTTGATGCCATGGGTCGGGGGCGCCCAGCTGGAGATGGTCAGCGTGTAATCCGCCGCCATCGCGATGGTGCCGCTGACGGCCATCGCCGCCGAGGCCAAAAGGGTGCTGATTTTGGTCAGTTTCATGGGTTTTACTCCTCCCTGAAAACGTGAGTCGAGAATGCGTTAATGGTCCTTTTTGTAACCATCAACGGCGGTTAAATTTCTGCAGAGGGGTTTCCCCCTGTCGCCAAAATCCACGAGCCGGGGCTTTCGTTGGCGACCAATTCCATGATTTTCATGATTTTTTTCCAGCCCTGCCGTTGGGCCAGATGCATCGGCCCGCCCCGGTGCCGGGGAAAGCCGTATCCGTGCAGTTGCACCATATCGACATCCTCGGCGCGCTCGGCGATGCCCTCGGAGACGATTCGCGCGCCTTCGTTGGCGAGCACCGCCAGCAGGCGCTGGGCGATCTCTTCGGCGTTGAACGGGCGACGGGTGATGCCTCGTTTGGCGGAGTAGTCGACGATCAGCGCCTCGACCTCGGGGTCGCGTTCCGGAGAGCGCGATCCTTCGGCATAGCCGTACCAGCCCTTGCCGCTGCGCTGGCCCAGACGATCCATCTCGCAGAGCGTATCGGCGATGCGCTCATAGCGTTCGGCGGGGTCGCGGGTGGCGGTCTGACGTTTGCGGTTGGCCCAGGCGATCTGCAACCCGGTCAGGTCCTGCAACTCGAACGGACCCATTGGCAGTCCCTCGGCCCGCATCGCGGCGTCCACCTCATGCGGCAGGGCACCGTCGGCCAGCAGGTATTCCGCCTCGCGCCGATAGGCGGCCAGCATCCGGTTGCCTATGAACCCGTCGCAGATGCCCGACAGGACCGAGACCTTGCGCAGCCGCTTGCCGAGCGCAAAGCCGGTGGCCAGCACCTCGGGCGCGGTATCGGGGGTGTGCACGATTTCGAGCAGCTTCATCACATGCGCGGGGCTGAAGAAATGCAGGCCCAGGCAGCGCCCCGGGTTCGCGATACCGGCAAAGATCAGCTGCGGATCGAGGTAGGAGGTATTGGTGGCCAGAATGGCATCGGGTCGCATCACGGCGGCCAGATCAGCAAAGACTGCGCGCTTGACGTCCAGATCCTCGAACACCGCTTCGATGGCCAGATCAGCATCAGATGCACCGACATAGGTGTCGGTGGTGCTGAGCCGCGTCAGCATGTCGGCCTCGGCGCTGGGGCTGATCTTGCCGCGCTTGACGCCCGCCGCGACCAGCTCGGCAACCCGCTCCTGCGCCGCCTGTGCCGCCGCCGCGTCGCGCTCGATGACGGTGACGGACAGTCCACCGCCAAGACAGGCCATGGCGATGCCGGCGCCCATCAGTCCGCCGCCGACAAGGGCAACGCGGGTCAGTTCGCGCGGGGCGACCCCGGCGATGGCGTCGGGCCGGGCGACAAGACGCTCGGCAAAGAAGGCATAGCGCAGGGCGCGGCTTTCCTCGGATTTGCGCAGGTCCAGATGCAGGGCGCGTTCGCGCGGCTGGCCCTGGTCAAAGGGCAGGGCCGCCCATTGCAGCGCTTCCAGATTGTGCAGCGGCGCGGCGCGGCCCTTGGCCGCCTTGGTCAGGGCGCGTTTGGCCTCGGTTAGCGCCTCAGGGTCCAGCGCCTGCACCTGCCGCAGCCGGGTCTTTTCCGGGCGAGGCGGCAGGCCCTTGGCAAAGCCCTGTGCGGCAGCCCGCAAATCGCCCTCGGCAACCTGGTCGAGGCCCCCCAGCGCCAGCATTTGTGTCGCATCCAGCATCTTGCCGGAACAGGCCATGTCGATGGCCGCCCGCATGCCGATCAGGCGCGGCGCGCGTTGGGTGCCGCCCGCGCCGGGGATCAGGCCCACATTGACCTCGGGCAGGCCAAACTTGGTGCCCGGCGCGGCGATGCGCCAGGCGCAGGCCAGCGCGATTTCGAACCCGCCGCCCAGGACGGTGCCATGCATCGCCGCGACAAAGGGTGTTTCGCTGTCCTCGATCATCTGCACCACGTCGGGCAGATGCGGTTCCTCGGCGGGGCGGTCGAACTCGGTCATGTCACCGCCTGCGACAAAGGTGCGGCCGGCGCAGGTCAGGATCGCGACGCGGGCGCCCTGCACCTCGGCCACCGCACGGGCCAGCCCGGCACGCACCGGCGTCGAGGTCGCGTTGACCGGCGGGCTGTCGATCTCGACCCAGGCGATATCGCCTTCGCGCCTTACCGTAACCACCTCGTTTTCGCCCATCGCTCCGCCTCCACCGGTCGAGAATCAATTGCGAAGAATTTATTGACCAACCGTTCGGTTTATGCAAGATGGTTGTTGAAACATTCGCAAAGCGGGGCGGAGATGAGCGATACGATTCTTGCGCAAGATCATGGGAACTGGGTGGAAATCACGCTGAACCGCCCGGATCGGCTGAACAGCTTCACCGACGAGATGCATCTGGCCCTGCGCGCCGCGCTTGAAGGCGCGCGCGACAATGGCGCCCGCGCGGTGCTGCTCACCGGGGCAGGGCGCGGGTTCTGCGCGGGTCAGGATCTGGGCGACCGCGATCCGTCGAAAATGGATGGCCCGCCCGACCTGGGCTATACCGTGCGTACCTTCTATGCGCCTTTGGTGCGGCTCATCCGCTCGCTCGATTTCCCGGTGATCTGCGCCGTCAATGGCGTGGCCGCGGGCGCGGGGGCCAATATCGCGCTGGCCTGCGATATCGTGCTGGCGGGCGAAAGCGCCAAGTTCATCCAGTCCTTTGCCAAGGTGGGGCTGATCCCCGATACCGGCGGTTCTTGGCACCTGCCGCGCCTGTTGGGCGAGGCGCGCGCCAAGGGGCTGGCGCTGACCGCGCAACCCCTGCCCGCGAAACAGGCCGAGGACTGGGGCCTGATCTGGCAGGCGCTGCCCGACGACCAGTTGATGACCGAGGCCCGCGCCATGGCGGAACAATTCGCCAATGGTCCGACGCTGGGCTTTGGTCTGACCAAACGCTGCATTCAGGCGGCCTGTGTCGACACGCTCGAAGATCATCTTGAACTCGAGGCCGATGCCATGAAAACCTGTGGCGAAAGCGCCGATTATGCCGAGGGCGTCAGTGCCTTTCTGGAAAAGCGCGCACCAAGGTTTCAGGGTAAGTGAGCATGACACCAAAAGAACGGGCGGAACGGTCGGCTGCGGCCATGTGGTCGGACGACAACGCCTCGAAATGGGCGGGGATGGAGATTACCCGCGTCGACGAGGGGCTGGCGGTGCTGGAACTGACCGTCGCAGCGCACCATTGCAACGGGCATGGCATCTGCCATGGCGGCGTGACCTTCATGCTGGCCGACAGCGCATTCGCCTTTGCCTGCAACAGCCGCAACCAGTCGACCGTCGCCCAGCATAACGTGATCAGCTATATCGCGCCGGGCCAATTGGGCGACCGGCTGACCGCCACCGCGACCGAGGTCAGCCTGACCGGGCGCAGCGGGATTTACGACGTGAAAGTGACCAATCAGGACGGCCGCACCATCGCCGAGTTTCGGGGCATGTCCCGGGCGATCAAGGGCCACCTGTTCGACGAGGACTAAGGCGAGGAGGACGTCATGAAGGACCTGAGCCCCAAGAAAGAAGACCTGGATCCGATCGAGATCGCCTCGATCGACGAGATCCGCGCGTTGCAGCTGGACCGCCTGAAATGGTCGCTGCGCCATGCCTATGACAACGTGCCGATGTACAAGAAGCGGTTCGACGAGGCGGGTGTGCACCCCGACGACCTGCAAACGCTGGCCGATCTGGCCAAGTTCCCGTTCACCTACAAGAACGACCTGCGCGACAACTATCCGTTTGGCCTCTTTGCCGTGCCGCGCGAACAGATCATCCGCCTGCATGCCTCGTCGGGCACCACGGGCAAGCCGACGGTGGTTGGGTACACCAAGGGCGACATCGACAATTGGGCCGATCTGGTGGCGCGCTCGCTGCGTGCGGCAGGTCTGCGCAAAGGCGACATGATTCACAACGCTTATGGCTATGGCCTGTTCACCGGGGGCCTGGGCGCCCATTACGGGATCGAGCGGCTGGGCGCGACCGTGGTACCGATGTCGGGCGGCCAGACCGAGAAACAGGTTGGTCTGATCACCGATTTCAAACCCACCGGCATCATGGTGACCCCGTCCTATATGCTCAACATCCTTGAGCAGTATCACAAGGTCGGCATGGACCCGCGTGAAAGCTCGCTCCAGGTGGGTGTGTTCGGCGCCGAACCCTGGACCGACGCCATGCGGCGCGAGGTCGAGGAGGCGTTCGACATGCACGCCGTCGATATCTACGGCCTTTCCGAGATCATGGGCCCGGGTGTCGCCAACGAATGCGTCGAGACCAAGGATGGCCCGGTCATCTGGGAGGATCACTTCCTGCCCGAGATCATCGACCCGGTCACCGGCGAGGTGCTGCCCGATGGCGAGATGGGAGAGCTGGTCTTTACCACGCTGACCAAAGAGGGCCTGCCGATGATCCGCTATCGCACCCGCGACCTGACCCGGCTGTTGCCGGGTACCGCGCGCAGCATGCGGCGGATGGAAAAGATCACCGGGCGCAGCGACGACATGATCATCCTTCGCGGCGTCAATGTCTTCCCCAGCCAGGTCGAGGAACAGGTGATGGCCACGGGCGGTATTGCCCCGCATTACCAGATCGAACTCTACAAGGCCGGTCGGATGGACGCGATGCGCGTCTTTGTCGAGGCGCTGCCGACCATGACCGACGAGCTGAGCAAGACCGCCGCGGCGCGGATGCTGACCAAGCGGATCAAGGACATCGTTGGCGTTTCGACCGAGGTTGTTGTAGGCAACCCCGGAGATGTCGAACGCAGCCAGGGCAAGGCCAAGCGCGTCGTCGACAACCGCGACAAGGAGTAGGGTTTGGCCAGAACGATTGCCAAGGACCACGATCAGAAGCGCGCCCAGATTTTGAAGTCTGCGGCGCGCGTCTTCGCGCGCGAGGGGTTCGACCGCGCCTCGATGACCCAGCTTGCGCGCGAATGCGGGATATCAAAGGCCAATATCTATCATTATTACGACAGCAAGGATGCGATCCTGTTCGACATCCTCGAAACCTATCTGCACGATTTGCGCGACCGCATCTGCGGGATCGAGATCGACGGTCTGAGCGGGCCGCAGCGGTTGCATACCGTGGTGCGGGAGATCCTGTTGGCCTATCAGGGTGTGGATGACGAACACCGGGTGCAGACCAGCGGCATGTCGGCCCTGCCGGTCGAGCAGCAGAAACAGCTGCGCGGCTACCAGCGCGACATGATCGGGTTTCTCAGCGATATCCTGAACGGCATCGCGCCCGAGACCTTTGCCGGCAACCCCGGCAAACTGCGCGGCGCCACCATGTCGGTCTTTGGCATGTTGAACTGGTATTACATGTGGAATTCCGGCGCCGACACCGCCGCGCGCGAGGAGTATGCCCGCATGGTCAGCGACCTCACGCTGCACGGGCTTAAGGGTCTCTGATCACGGGAAAGAGACGCCCGGTACCGCTCTCCACAGGCGGGCTTGCGCGTCCCCGGGCGTGCTGCGCAAGAGTTGCCGCGTTGGTTTGATGCGCTACAGGGTGCTTCTCGTTTTGACAGTCCGCAACGTGGACGGAGCGGACTGTCAGGACGCTAACCTAACGGTCCTCTTGCTTGGTTTGCAAAAATGCGGAGACGCTTGCCTGCTTCGTTACGCGCCGCTGAAATTCCGGGCCAGGAAATCCAGAAGCCGCTCGGGGTGATGGTTGAAATAGGTGTAGGCCTCGAACCGCATGCCCGTGCCATAGGCAGGCTCATGATCGGGACCGATCCAGATAACCTCGGTCTCGGCGGTCGCGGCATCGATGATCTGTTGGACGTCGTTCTGACCTGTTTCTGTGTCAAACGTGTAGCGGTCTGCTTCGACCTGCGCAAAGAGGATGGGCGCCGTCACGCTCGGGACCGTTTCCAATGCGTTTGCGTAGCCAAAGCCATATTTGTCCTGCTGGATCTGCTGGACACGTTCAACGATATCGAGCCCAAGGGTCGCTCGGATGATGCGATCCGTGAAACTGTAGGAAATTGTCGGCTGGTTGGCGACCACAGCTCGGATCTGCGGGTTGGCGAACAGTTCCGGCGCGTTCTGCCATGCAAGGAAGGTTGCGTTCGCCCCCATGCATTGCGACAGGAAGATGATCTCGTCATCGCCGAAATCAGGGTGGCTGGTGACGTAATTCAGCGAGGCGACAACGTCCTGCCATTCCGTCACGCCCGCGCCCACGGGGGCCTCGACACCGCGCGATTTGCGGCCCAGCCCCCCGTCGCTTTCGCCCTGCCCCCGGTGATCATACATGACCACGTTATAGCCAGCGTTATGTATGTGCCGAACCATCGGCAAGAACTCAGCCTCGACACCATCCAGACCCTTAACCGACCCGTAGCGCGTGGTCGTCAGCGGATGATTGAGAATGACTGTCCGATCCGAAGGTGTCGCTGCGCGGATTTCCCAGGCGCTGAGGCGGATGCCATCTGCGGTCACAAACTCCACGTCCTGATAGTCCATGCCATAGTCAGCGGGTGTCTTGGGATTATCCAGTCGCGCAGGGGCCACCCGCATGTTGACGATCATCCGTGCCACCAACGTGTCTCGCATGCCAAAGGGGTTCGTGAACCAGAACGCTGCGGCCAGCACCACAAGCCCGGCAACCGCCCCCAGTCCGTATACCATGATCTTGATCATCTTCTTCCTCATATGTGCAGTGCATATTTACACTGCACATATGCTTGTTGACTGCCTTGCGCAAGGGGCGGGGGAAAGTTTACGTTGCACATATGAGGACAGAGCAGAAAGAACCGACGCGTTATCACCACGGGAACCTGCGGCAAGCCCTGCTGGCCGCAGCAAGGCGTCTGCTAGAGGCCGAAGGCCACAGCAACCTGTCCTTGCGCAAATGTGCCGATGCAGTAGGGGTCAGCGCGACAGCCCCGCAAAACCATTTCCCGAACAAGGCGGCACTCCTCACCGCCCTGGCGGCAGAGGGTTACGCCGAACTGGAAACCTACATGCGCAATGGCATAGACGACACCGCGGACCGCCATGCCCGCCGCAACGCAGCCCTCTTGGGCTATGTCGCGTTCGCGCAGGATCATCCGGCGCTGTACGAGTTGATGTACGCGCGCGACCGGGTCTCGTCAAACGATCCGGAACTGTTGCGCCATGTAAGAGCCTGTTTTGCGATACTGGCAGAAAACTCCAAGGACTTCGGGCGTTTCGACGGTGATGACGAGAAAGTCGCGGCCCGGCAGCAGATGTTCCTCTGGAGCCTCGTTCACGGTTATTCGCAGCTTTTGACAGCCAACCGGTTCAAGAAAGAAAGCATGCTTGGAGAAAGCATCCTCGACATTCTCCCCGATCTGCGCTCCTGATAGCGGACGCTGATATACAGCGTAGCAACAAACTTGTCGGGCTCAACCCTGCCATACACCCATCCAATCGGGTTGTATCCGTGTCCGCACCCATGGCGTTAACCTGGAAAGCCAAGGGCGGAACCATCCGGCGCGCTCAGCGGTGCCATTCTCGCAGAACCTGCGGGGAGCAAGTCGGGTGGTTCGAGGCCGACGGATCGGGCCGGTCTCCGAGTGCGATACCGGGGCGCCCGGGGCGCCCCGGCGGCAATTCACGGGCGTTTCAGGCCCAGGCTTTCCAGCAGGTTGGCGGCTTCGGCCTCCCAGCGGGTGCGCATCTCGGCATTGCCGGTGCGGCGCAGGCCCATGGCGCGCAGTGCCTCGGTCCGGGCCGCGCTGCCGGTGCCAAAGCTGGCGGCGACGCGGGGCCACCAGTAATCGGCAGAGGCTTGCAGGGCCTCGGCACCGCCGTCTTCGACCAGCTTTGCCGCGCCTTCCAGCGCCAGTTCACCGTGGCGGGTCTCGATCGGTGCAATCGCGCGGAAGGCCTCGGCCAGCGGCTGGTACGAGATCATGGTGAAATCGGCCAGCTGCACCACCACGGCACGTGCCATCAAAAGGTTCATCATCACCGCGTCGGCCCAGCCCTGGATCGGGTAGTTGAATACCGCCAGGCGCATATCCTGCTCGGTCCGGGCGGCGCCGATATCGGCATCCCGCTCCAGCCGCGCGGTCCAGGGGTGATGCGTGGCATAGCGCTGGGTGTCGGCCCCGAACTCACCCATGATCCGCAGCACGCGGTCGGCATTGTCGGTCTTTTCCAGCACGATCTTGGCGGCGGCGATGCGCTCCTTGATGCCCGGCCCCTGGTTGATGATGTCGGCGAACCCTGCCGCACCGGCCAGTTCGCTGTCCACGAAGGTGGCCATCAGCTTCATCAACTCGGCGCGATAGCGTGCGGGCACGTTGGTTGGATTGGTCAGCATCCCGCCAGCGGCGAGATAGCTGTCGATCGTCATATCTTCGGCCATGTCTCTCTCCTCACTGGTCGTAGTCGACAACAACATTGTCGGTCAGCGGATAGGCCTGACAGCTGAGCACATAGCCCTTCTCGACCTCGTAATCCTCAAGCGCGTGGTTGGCGACCATCTCGACCTCGCCTTCCAGCACCCTACAGCGACATGTTGAACAAACTCCTGCCTTGCAGGCATAGGGCGCGTCCATGCTGTTTTGCAGGGCCGCATCCAGGATCGACAGGTCCTTGGGCATGTCAAAGCTCTGGGTGGCACCGTCCAGCGTGACGGCGGCGCGAGTCTGGTTCGCCCCTTTGGCCGCCTCAGCCGAGACCGCCTTGCGCTTGGCCCGGCCGGGCTGGGCGCTGGCGAACAGTTCGAACTTGATCTGCGCGTCGCTCAGCCCGTGCGAGCGCAGGGCGGCGGCAATGCCCAGCATCATCGGTTCAGGCCCGCAGATAAAGGCGGTGTCGACATGCTGGATGTCGATCCAATGCTCGAACAGCTGGCCGCATTTCTCTTCGGTGACCAGGCCGGTGAACAACTCGATCTCCTGCGCATCCGTCTCCAGGATATGAAGCACATTGAACCGGCCCATGTAGAGGTTCTTGAGATCCTCCAGCTCCTCGCGGAACATGATCGTGTTCACGCCCTTGTTGGCATAGACCAAGGTGAACTCGGACCGGGGCTCGCGCGCCAGCGTGGTCTTGATGATCGACAGCACCGGGGTGATGCCCGAGCCACCGGCAAAGCCCAGATACTGTTTCTCGGCGCCGGGATCGAGCGGGGTGTGAAAGCCCCCCATCGGCGGCATCGCCTGAACCGAATCGCCCACTTTCAGCTCTTCGTTGGCCCAGGTCGAGAAGGCGCCGCCATCGACGCGCTTGATCCCGATCTGGAGCACACCGTCATCCTTGCCCGAACAGATCGAGTAGGAGCGGCGCAGCTCTTCGCCATCGAAGGCGCGGCGGAATGTCAGGTATTGGCCTTGGGTGAAATCAAACTCGCTTGCCGCTCCATTGGCGGGTTTCAGCGTGACCACGACAGCGTCGCGGATCGTCTTGTGGATGTCGGTGACTTCCAGATCGTGAAAGCGTGCCATCCGGTCCTCCTCAGATACATTTGAAATAGTCGAAGGGTTCCAGGCAGTCGGTACAGCGCCAATGGGCCTTGCAGGGGGTCGAGCCGAACTGGCTCACCTTTTCGACCGCTTTGCTGCCGCAGCGCGGACAGCGTTCGGGGCCGCCGGCGGGGCGGGGCGGGGCGATGCCGTATTCCTCCAGCTTCACCTTGCCCTTGTCGCTCAGCCAGTCAGTGGTCCAGGCGGGCGATATCTGGGTCTTGACCCGGATATCCCTGACCCCCCGGTTGCGCAGCGCAGTCTCGATATCCATCGAGATGATCGCGGTCGCGGGGCAGCCCGAATAGGTGGGGGTGACGGTCACGGTCAATGTCTCCCCCTCCCAGGCGACGTCGCGCACGATGCCCAGATCGACGACCGAGATCACGGGGATCTCGGGGTCTGGAACGGTGTCGAGCCAATCCCAGACCTGCTGTTCCGACGGTTGTGCCATGGTCTTACCAGCGCGCGCCGGGATAGGCGCGTTGCAGCCATTGCATGCTGGTCAAGAGATGGCCCAGATGCTCTGTATGCATGCGCCCGTCGCGACCGCCCTTGTGGGCGAAACCCGATTTCGGGATGTTCAGCGTCGCCTCGACCATTACCTCGGTCAGGATTGCGTCGTAATCGGCGCGCAGGCTGGCCGGATCGGGGGCAATGCCCGCTTCGACCATCTCGGCATCCACCGCGTCGCCGGTGAACAGCTCACCCACGTAAGGCCACAGGTAATCCAGCGCCTCTTGCATGCGCGCATGGCTTTCCTCGGTGCCGTCGCCCAGGCCGATCACCGTGTCGCGCGAGCGTTCCACGTGATAGGTGACCTCTTTCACCGCTTTTTCGGCGATGGCGGCGACACGCTCGTCCGAGGACCCCTTGAGCCGCTCAAGCATCAGCTTGTGCCAGCTGTCGAACAGGAACTGGCGCATCAGGGTGCGGCCGAAATCGCCGTTGGGCACCTCGACCAGAAGCGCGTTGCGGAAATCCCAGGCGTCGCGCAGAAAGGCCAGATCGTCGGCGCTCTTGCCGTCGCCCTGTACCTCGCCGGCGAGGGCCAGCCACATCTGGGTCTGGCCGATCAGGTCCAGCGCGGTGTTGGCCAGCGCGATATCCTCCTCCAGCACCGGTGCGTGACCGCACCATTCGCTGACCCGGTGGCCAAGGACCAGGGTATTGTCCCCCATCCTGAGCAGGAATTGCAGGAATGCGTCGTCGCGGGTCATTACATGGCCCCCACTTCTTCGGGAATGTCGAAGAAGGTCGGGTGACGATAGACCTTGCTTTCGCTGGGCTCATAGAGCGGGCCCTTGTCGCTGGGCGAGCTGGCGGCGACATGCTGCGCCTCGACCACCCAGATGCTGACGCCTTCGTTGCGGCGGGTATAGACGTCGCGGGCGTTCTTGATCGCCATTGCCGCGTCGGGGGCGTGCAGGCTGCCCACATGGCGGTGGCTCATGCCGTGCTGGCCGCGGATAAAGATTTCCCACAGGGGCCATTCGTTTTTCATCAGTCGATCTCCTCCTGACTGGGCGCGGGGCAAGAACCCGGTGGCAATACCCCGGAGCCGCGCGCTGCGATGCTTTGCGTTTTGTGTCTTCGGTCTTACTCGGCCGCCATCCGGGCGGCCGCTTTCTTGCGGGAATGGGCCAGCAAACCGTCGCGCACCCATTGGCCGTCGTCCCAGGCCTTGCGGCGGGCTGCCAGGCGGTCGGTGTTACAGGGTCCGTTGCCCTTGATCACGTTGAAGAATTCCGACCAGTCCGGATCCGAGAAATCGTAATGGCCGCGCTCTTCGCTCCACTTGATATTCTGGTCAGGCAGATCGAGGCCCAAGTACAGGATCTGCGGCACCGTCTGGTCCACGAATTGCTGGCGAAGCTCGTCGTTGGTCTTGATCTTGATCTTCCAGGCCATCGACTGTTCCGAATGGACCGAGTCCTTGTCCGAGGGGCCGAACATCATCAGTGCCGGGAACCACAGCCGGTTGACCGCGTCCTGTGCCATCTTCTTCTGCTCCGGCGTACCAAACGCCATCGCCATGATCGCGTGATACCCTTGGCGGGCATGAAAGCTCTCTTCCTTGCAGATGCGGATCATCGCGCGGCTGTAGGGGCCGTAAGAGGTGCGCTGCAACGCCACCTGGTTGATGATTGCCGCCCCATCGACCAGCCAGCCCACCGCGCCGATATCGGCCCAGTTGAGTGTCGGGTAGTTGAAGATCGAAGAGTATTTCATCTTGCCCGACAGCAGCATCTCGACCAGTTCATCGCGGCTGACACCCAGGGTCTCGGCAGCAGAGTAGAGGTAGAGTCCGTGGCCTGCCTCGTCCTGCACCTTGGCCAACAGGATCGCCTTGCGCTCCAGCGTCGGCGCACGCGTGATCCAGTTGCCTTCGGGCAGCTGGCCCACGACCTCGGAATGGGCGTGCTGGCCGATCTGGCGGATCAACGTGCGGCGATAATCCTCTGGCATCCAGTCCTTGGGCTCGATCTTTATATCCGCGTCGATCTTGTCCTGGAACGCGCGTTCCTCGTCGGACATGTCCTCGCGGGATTTAATACCATCGCTGGCGGTCTTGATCATCTGCGCATACATTCGGGCTCTCCTCCCTTACACACGTTCCAGGATCAGGGCTGCGCCCTGACCAACTCCGACGCACATGGTACAGAGCGCATAGCGCCCACCGGTGCGTTTCAACTGATAGGCCGCGGTCATCACCAAACGCGCGCCCGACATGCCCAGCGGGTGGCCGATTGCGATGGCACCGCCATTGGGGTTCACATGCGGCGCATCGTCGGCAACCCCCAGTGCCCGCAGAGTCGCCAGACCCTGCGAGGCGAAGGCTTCGTTCAACTCTATCACATCCATCTGCCCGATGGTGAGCCCCGCGCGTGCAAGTACCTTGCGGCTGGCGGGAACCGGGCCGATGCCCATCACGCGCGGCTCGACGCCTGCGACAGACATGCCCACCACGCGGGCGATCGGGGTCAGTCCGTTCTTTGCGGCGCTGGCTTCGTTGGCCATCAGGATCGCGGCGGCGCCGTCATTGACACCCGAGGCATTGCCTGCGGTCACACTCTTGTCAGGGCCGTTCACGCCCTTGAGCTTGCCCAGCTGCTCGGCGCTGGTGCCGGGGCGGGGGTGTTCGTCGGTATCCACCACGATGGCGTCGCCCTTGCGCTGGGGGATGGTCACCGGGGTGATCTCGTCGCCAAAGACGCCAGCCGCATGGGCAGCCGCCCAGCGGGCCTGGCTGCGGGCGGCGAAGGCGTCCTGATCGGCGCGCGAGATATCGTAGTCCTCGGCCACGTTATCGGCGGTCTGCGGCATCGAGTCGGTGCCGTACATCTCGTGCATCTTCTTGTTGATGAAGCGCCAGCCGATGGTGGTGTCATAGACCGCGTTGGCGCGGGTAAAGGCGCTGGTGGCCTTGGGCATCACGAAAGGCGCCCGGCTCATGCTCTCGACACCGCCGGCAACGACCATGTCGTAATCGCCGGCCTTGATAGCGCGGGCGGCCATGCCGACCGCATCCATGCCGCTGGCACAAAGGCGGTTTACCGTGGTGCCGGGCACATCGACCGGCAGTCCGGCCAGCAGAGCGGCCATACGGGCGACGTTGCGGTTGCTTTCACCAGCCTGATTGGCGTCGCCATAGATCACATCGTCGAGGCTGGCCCAATCCACCTGCGGGTTGCGCGCGACCAGGGCGGCCAGCGGCACGGCGGCCAGATCGTCGGTGCGTACCTGGCTCAGGGCGCCACCATAACGTCCGATCGGGGTGCGCTGCGCGTCGCAGATGAATGCGTCCATGGTCATGTTTTCTCCGTCTCCTCCGCCACCATTAGGTGACCGCTTGGTCGGGTAATACGATGGAAAACGATTCGCGGCAAGTTAAATGTAACAGAGACAAGTCATGAATTGAAATTCGGTAACATGTTGGCTGACGCGACCCGCGAAACGGGTCGGACCAGAAAATTCGTCGAATTTTCTGGTCAAATTTTCTTTGAAAATTTGGTGCGGTCCTGCCGGGTCACACGCGGTCGCTCAGCACCCATCGGATGATGTCCGCACGCCGCAAGCCGCGTGCGGCCAACTCCGCATCGGTCAGGGCGGACAGGGCATGGATACGGCGGAGCCGCGCGTTTGCCTCGCCGATGCGGACCAGAGCGTCGAAGATGCCTGCCAAGATATCGCCCAGCACGTGGTGCAGGGTCGCTAGCGAGCGGAGGTGGAGGGTCGACTGGGCCATGGCTCAATCCTGATCTTTGGCTAATCCGAATTGGCCGACTGTATAAACTGCTCGGTCCGGATGTGCCATGTCGCGGGAGGCATAGCTGCCGTGCATCGCACGCAAATCTGCGGCGAAAACCCTTCTTTTCGATGCTGCGCTCAGGCCTTGAAGAGGTCGTCCACAGGCACCTGCAATCCCGTTACGATACCATTGGTCTGCATTGCCATGCCGATCACTGCCAACATCTCGCTATGTTGCACAGGCGTCATGCCCTTGGCCCGCGCCGCAGCGGTATGGGAATGCACGCAATATTCACAGCCATTGGCGGTCGAGACGGCGACATAGATCATTTCCTTGACAAGCGGGTCGAGCGTGCCGGGGCCCATAACCACCTTCAGACGATCCCAGGTGGCGCGTAACAGCGCTGGGTCATGCGCCAAGGCCCGCCAGAAATTGTTGACGTAATCGGTGCCTCGGGTGGCGCGGATGTCGTCGAAAACGGCCAGCGCCTCGGCGCTGGCCTCCTCATCACTCAGCAGCGGGACAGTCGCCATGGATCAGACCATGGCGAAGATGCGGGCAGGGCCACCCGAGCCGCCGCGATGATTGGGGGCGCCGACGATCAGGGTGGCGCCGCTGGCGGGTACCTTGTCCAGGTTGGCCAGGTTCTCGATGCCATAGCGGTTGGTGGGCAGCCAGGCGTAGTGGGTGGCGAAATCGGCCGAGGGGCCGTGATCGAGCGACAGCGTATCCACCGCCATTGCAACGGCACCGGTTTCTTCGATCAGCATCTGCGCCGCCTCGACATGGAAGCCGGGGAAATGCATCTTGCCTTCGCTGTCGGCGTTGCGGAAGCCGGGCCCGCCTGTCCTGCCGCCCCAGCCCGAGTGCATCGCCACACAGGCGCCGTCGGGGATCGGGCCGTTGGCGCTGATCCAGGCCTTGAGGTCATCCGGCGTCACCTGGGCATCGGCATCCGCCGCGGCCTTTTCGTGGATATGCACCACGCAGAGCGGGCACACGAGATTGGCAAGTGGGATCTCGTCCACCGACTGACCATCGGCCGAGAAATGCAGCGGCGCGTCAACATGGGTACCGGTGTGTTCGTTCACACTGAGCGTGAACAGGTTGAACCCGTGTTCCTTGAAATTGAAATTCTGGGTGGCCTCGATCCCGGGCGCCCCGAAATAGGTCGGAAATTCGGCGTCGTAAATATGGGTCATGTCGACCACGCCGCCATGCCCGGCCGCCATGGCCGCAGGCGCCGTGGCGGTTCCCAGTGCCGCGCCGGCCGCCACGGCGGCGCTGGCCTTGAACAGGTCCCGGCGGGACAGCATCCGCTCCTTGACCGCGTTCATCACGCAAATGTCACACATTATCGTCTCCCTGGTTTGATGTTTCTGCAGCGATAGGTCCTGCCTGCCTACGGGCAGCGTAGCACAGATGCGTCGAATTCCAGCCATGTCTTTGGTGCGTATCGCAAAACCGGGTCACATTTGCGCATGCCGCGGCGTTGCGCGGCCTGCGGGCAGCGCGTAACCTGCGGGCCGATGCGGGAGGCATGAGCAATGGCGGGACAGACGGAGCAGGTGATCAACGGGGTGCTCGAGGATATCGAGCACGGACGGCTTGGCCCCGGCGACGTCTTGGAGGAGCCTGCGCTGATCGACCGCCACGGCGTGTCGCGCACCCCGGTGCGCGAGGCCTTCATCCAGCTCGAAACCCTGGGCCTCATTCGGAGGTTGCCGCGCAAGGGGGCTGTGGTGTTCAAGCCGACGCTCGAGGAGTTCCTGGCCATTCTCGAGGTCCACGCCCGGCTTGAAGGGCTGGCGGCGGGGCTTGCGGCGCGGCGGATGAACGCCGCGCAGGCGGCCGAGCTGGAGGCGGTGGTGGCCGCCTGTGAGGCCCACGCCCGAGACAAGGGTGACGGTGATCCTTTTGATTACTATCGGCTTAACCTGAAGTTTCACGAGACCGTCGCGCTGGGCGCGGGCAATCCCTATCTGGTCGAGATGATCAAGACACATGCCCGCAAGCTTTTGGCCTATTATCGGGCGCGCTACAGCTATCCGGGTTCGATCCCAGCCTCGGCGCGGGAACACCGCGAAATCGCCACGCTGATCTTTGACCGGCGGCGGGAGGAGGCCGAGGCGGCAATGATCCACCATGTGCAGTTCGATCAGGTGACGGTGATGGACCTGCTGGCCGCGCTGGGGTGATCTCTCCGTGCGGCGGCACAAGGCGTGCTGTCGGGATATGAGTATTTCTGACCAGAAAGAAGCGGCAGGGCTGGTATACCCTATTCGGGGCGCGCCTGTTCGAAGAAGCGCGCGATGCTTTCGGCAAAGGCGGCCATGTCCGATTGCTCGGAGAGCGAGGCCAGGGCGCGGGCACAGGTCTCTTCTCCCAGTTCCTCGGCCATTTCCTCGGTCAGGGCCTCGACGAAGTCATGGGTCATCTCTGGGTGGTGCTGGGTGGAATAGATATGTTTGCCAAGCACGAAGCCGGTCACCGGGCAATCCGGCCCTTCGGCAATCACGCGTGCGCCCTGTGGCAAGGCGGTCACCTGCTCCATGTGAGATCCATAAAGCCTGACCTCGTCCGGCAGGTCGCGCGTCCAGTCTGGGCGCTCCAGCATCCGGTTGCGGGTAAGCCCGTGCACCCAGCCGCCCGGATTGCGTCCGATGGTGCCGCCCAGCGCCAGCGCGATGGCCTGATGGCCGAAGCAGGCGCCAAAGACCGGCAGGTGGAGTGCGTACATGTCGCGAATCAGGTCCAGCAGTCGCGCGATCCAAGGCGCGTCGTCCAATACCGAGGCGGGACTGCCGGTGATCATAACTCCATCGATCCCGTCGAGCGTTTCGGGAAACTGCCCGTCCTTGACCAAATAGGCCGTGGTGCTCCAGTCGGGTCGCGCCATCTGGATCAGCTCGGCGAATTTCTGTTCGTCCTTGGGGTGGCGTTGGGCGAAATCACTTTCGTCCGTATTTGTCATCAGGATCGCCAGGTGCATGATTTTCCCCGAGAGATTTTCGTTTACATATTTAAGACCTCTTATAATATACAACCGTTCGCAACATGAGGGAAGGTGAAAAACATGACGGTCTGGACCCCCACCGATGACGGTTATGCCGATCTGACCAGCCATGACGCCTTTGCCGGGGGGGCGCCGCACAACACCTTTGCCCGCCTGCGCCGCGAGGATCCGCTGCACTGGACCGAATATGCCGATGGGCAGGATTTCTGGTCGGTCACCCGCCATGCCGACATTGCCGAGATGAACAAGAACACCGCGGTGTTTTCCTCGGCCCGCGGCATCCGGATGGAGGATCAGAGCTATGAGGAATACCTGGCCCGCCGCACCTTTCAGGAGACCGACCCGCCCGAGCACAGCCAGACCCGGATGAAGCTGATGAAGGCCTTCTCGCGCACCACCATGGCGCAGTACGAGGATGACATCCGGGCGATCTGCGTCGATATCCTGGACGAGGTGCTGGACAAGGGCACGTTCGACGCCACCAAGGAAATCGCGCGCCAGCTGCCGATGCGCATGCTCGGCCGTATCGTCGGCCTGCCCGATGCCGATCTGCCCTGGCTGGTGGAAAAGGGCGACGCGCTGATCGCCAATACCGATCCCGATTTCACCACCCATGTGCTCGACAAGCTCGACACCGACGAATACCGGATGATGCCCTTCAACTCGCCCGCCGGGGCCGAACTGTACCTCTATGCCAAGGACCTGATGGAGCAGAAGGAGAAGGCCGGCGATACCTCGGGCGTGCTGCACATGATCCTGCAACCGTCCAAGGATGGCTCGGTCATCAGCGATACCGAGTTCCGCAACTTCTTTTGCCTCGTGGTGGCGGCAGGCAACGACACCACGCGCTATTCCATCGCCGCCGGTATCCAGGCCATGTGCCACCAGCCCGAGCTGCTGGAACAGATGCAGGCGGGCGGCGACATCTGGGACACCGCCCCGGACGAGATCATCCGCTGGGCCACGCCCGCGCTCTATTTTCGGCGCACCGCGCTTCAGGATCACGAGATGCATGGCAAGACGATCCGGGCAGGCGACAAGGTGCTTTACTGGTGGTCCTCGGCCAATCGCGACGAGACGGTGTTTGACGACCCGTTCCGCGTCGATCTCTATCGCAACCCGAATCGGCATCTGAGTTTCGGCCAGGGCGGCCCGCATGTCTGCCTGGGCATGTGGCTGGCCCGGCTCGAGGTCAAAGTGCTGTTCCAGGAGCTGGCCAAGCGGTTAAGCTCGATCGAACCGGCTGGACCGCACAAGTTCCTGCGCTCGAATTTCGTGGGCGGGATCAAGGAACTGCCGGTCAGCGTCCGCCGCGCCTGACCCGGCATCAGAACAGGCTCAACAGGGAGGAGCCCCAACATGAAAGACAGATTGCGCGCGATGTTCTGTGACCATCTCAGCGTGATGCGGGGCAAATACCTGCCCAATTCCAAGATCGCCGACAGTTCCACCCGGTTCTGCCGCTCGACCTTTGGCGTGCATTACGACCGCGACCTGCTGGACGCGCCCGGCGCGATGATGAAGCAGGGTCTGCCGGATATGGAACTGAAATGGGTCCATGACGATATCCGTGACAGCTGGCATACCGGCACCAAGGTGGTTCTGGGCGATCTCTATGACGATCAGGACCAGCCGCTGCCGCTCTGCCCGCGCGGGGCGCTGAAACGGGCGGTGGCCGCCTGGCAGGCGCACGGTCTCAGCCCCAAGGTGGGGATCGAGCTGGAATGCTTCGCGCTTCAGGCCGACGATAACGGGCGGCTGGTGCCCTATGACGCGCCGGGCGGCGTGGTCTATGGCACCGGTCCCTTTGCCGATCCGATGCGGTTCAACGACCGGATCTGGGCGATGGCCGAGGAGATGGGATTCTCCCTCGACATGATAACCGCCGAGTTCGACAGCCCGCAGTTCGAATACACGCTGACCTTTGACGATGCGCTCAAGGCGGTGGACGATATCGTGCTGTTTCGCCTGATGGCGCGCGAGATCGCGCTGGAATACGGCATCGTGCTGACCTTCATGCCGAAACCGATTGCCGAGGCGGGCGGGTCTGGCATGCATATCAACTTCTCCTTCCAGGATGCGACCGGCGCCAATGCGCTGTCCTCCGGCCCGCGCGGCGGGCCCGAGCATATGAACGATCTGGCGTGCGGCTGTCTGGCGGGGCTCTTGCACCATCACAAGGGGCTGGCGGGGCTGATCGCGCCGACGGCCAATTCATACATGCGGCTGCAACCCGGCTCGCTCTCTGGCTACTGGCAGAACTGGGGCGGCGATCACCGCAACGTCACCACGCGCATCAGCTCCGAAGGTGGCGCCAAGGCGCGGCTGGAACACCGGATGGCCGATGCCTCCGCGAACCCCTATACCGCCGTGGCCGCCGTGTTGCAGGCGGCACGGCTGGGGGTCGAGAACGGTCATGCGCTGCCGCCGATGGAAACCGGCGACGGGTTTGACACCACAGATGCCAAGGAAGGCACAGCCATCGATCTGGCCGGAGCGGTCCGCGATCTGGAGCGTGACACCGTACTGGCCCAAGCGGTGGGCGCCGAGTTGGTCGCCAACCATATGTTCATGAAACAGAAGGAAGTGCGCAAGACCCGCGATCTCGAAGGCGATGCGCTGCGTGACTTCTATGTCTACTTCATCTGAGGAGCTTGCCATGCGCGTGACCTGGAAATTGGCCGACGGCCGCGAGATTGCGGCCGAGGTCTCCCCCGGCCTGTCGCTGATGGAGGCGGCGCAGGCCAATAACGTGCCCGGCGTGATCGGCGAATGCGGTGGCTGCCTCAGCTGCGCCACCTGCCATGTGGTGGTGGATCCGGACTGGGCCGACCGGACCGGCGCGCCGGGTGAGTTCGAGGACGCCATGCTCGACATCACCGCCGCCGAGCGTCAGCCGCGAAGCCGCCTCAGTTGCCAGATCGAGGCGCATCCAGATCTCGACGGGCTGGTTTTGCACGTGCCCGAGGCCTGACAACCGCCGACACTTGTTCAGCGCATGGCTCTGCCCCTTTCACTTTGCCGAAAATACTCCCGCCGGAGGCATCCCAAACCAGCGACAGACGCCTCATTTTCCAAGGCGAACAACGCATAAGGCTTGCCTTTTCGCCCCTTGAAACACAGGATGCGCGCAAGACAAGCATAAGGTGAGGCAAGGCAGTGCCCGAAACGAATTCCGTCGCCGCCGAGTGTCTGGGCGTCAAGGTCCCGGCCTCGCGGTTTCTCAACGAGACCCGGATCGAACGCATCAACTCCGCCCGCTATGAGGGGCAGGAAATCGTGGGCGCGCTGCATGTCACCGGCCCCAAGGACGTGGTGCTGGAAATCGGCGCCGGGCTTGGCATTGTCGGCGCGGTGGTGGCCAAGAACGCCAAGCCGAAATCGGTGACCTCGTTCGAGGCCAACCCCGAACTGGTGCCAGAGATCGAGGCGCTTTATGCGCTCAACCGGCTGGGCAAGAAGATCAGTCTGCGCAACCAGATCCTGATCAGCGCGCCGGACCGGCCCGAGAGCATGCAGTTTCACATCCGCAGCAGCTATCTCGGGTCATCGCTCCTCAACCCGACCGAGCGGCCCTCGACCGTGGTCGACGTGCCCACTGCCGATTTCGCGGAGGTTTGCGCCGAAACCGGCGCCACCGTTCTGATCATGGATATCGAGGGGGGCGAGCTGGAGCTACTGCGTCATGCGGATCTGAGCCAGTTTCGCGCCGTCGTGCTGGAGTTTCACCCCGAGGTCTATGACATCGCCGGCATGCGCGAATGCAAGGGTATCCTGAACGCGGCCGGGTTCGAGAAGGTGAGCGAGAAGTCCACCCGCACGGTTTGGACCTGCCTGCGTCCTGACGCCTGACCCTAGGCCGCGCCGGGATAGTCCGGTGGACAGAACCCGCCGGTGCGCTGGGTCAGGTCAAGTGCCGCCGCCTTGAGTGCGGCGCGCACGCGGCTCTTGAGTTCGGCGGTCATCCGCGACACAGGCGCCGCCACCGCCAGTGCCCCGATCGGGCGCTGGTCGGCGCCAAAGATCGGCGCCGCGTGGGAATGCACATCCGCTTCGAACCCGCCCACTGATTCCGCGATACCGCTCTCATGTGCCTCGGCCAGCGCTTGGCGCAGGCGCGCGGGGTCGGTTTCGGTCTGGGGCGTGTGTTTGACCAGCGGTGCCGAGAGCGCGCGCCTCACCACCTCTTCGGGCGAGAAGGCGAGAAAGGCCAGGCCCGACCCGGTGGCATGCAGCGACAGGATCTCGGCATCCTCCATCGCCACGCGGGTGCCGTGGTGGCTGCTATAGGCATGGGTCAGCGTGGTCAGCTGCCCATTGCGCTGGATCGACATATGCGAGGTTTCGCCGGTCTCGTCGCACAGGCGCCGCAGCACGTCGCGCGACACCGACAGCAGCGGCACCGCCGCCTCGCGCAAAGCGGCCAACCGCAGCACTTCGGGACCCAGCCGATAGGCCCGGTCGCCGTTCATCTGTTCGACGAACCCCGCCGCCTGAAGCTCGGTCATCATGCGATAGACCGTCGCCTTGTTCATGCCCGACAGGCGCGTCAGCTCGCTCAGGCCCATCTCGAGCCGCCCGTGGTTGAACAATGCCAGCAGGGACAATGCCTTGGAAACCGTTCCCATCCTGCCTTTCCGTCACCGAACTGTGCGAAACATGGGCGTTTCGCGATTTCAGGGCGCCTTTTGGCAGAAATAGTTGACAGATGGTAGTCTCGCCTGTCAATCTGTATTTAAACCGCAGGTTCAAATAATGAACCAATCCTGCGGAAGGGAACCGAACAGGGAGGACAACATGACAATCAAGACCAAGATCGCGGGCGCCCTTGCGACCGCAGCGATTGCGCTGAGCGCCGGCATCGCCGCAGCGGAATACCCCGAGAAACCGGTGAATTTCATCGTGCCATGGCCTCCGGGTGATCTCGAGGATGTGTTGACCCGCATGATCGCCGATGATTTCCAGGAGAAATACGGTGTCGCGGCAGCCGTGGTGAACAAGCCCGGTGGTGGCGGTGGCCCCTTCCCGGGTGCCATCGAGGTCGCCAACGCACCCGCCGATGGCTATACCATCGGCTCTTTCGTGATCGGGGTGCCAGTGATGGGCCATCAGATCGACATCGCGCCGCTGACGCCCGCAAAATTCGACCCGCTGGGGATTTTCCTGACCTATCCCTTTGTCATCGCCACCTCGGGCGACGCGCCCTATAGCAGCATGGCGGAGCTGGCCGAATACGCCAAATCCAACGACGTAGCACTGGGCCATTTCGGCGATGTGCTGACGCCGACGCAGGTGACCAAGGCGTTCGCCAAGAATGCCGGTTTCGAATGGGGATCGGACGCGGCCTTTGATGCGCTCGACTGCAACACGCTGGCCTCGGGCGATGCGGATGTGATCAACACCACGCTCCAACTGATCCTGCCCTGTCTGGACAGCGTCAAGGTGCTGACCTCGATCACCGACGAGCGCATCCCGCTGGTGCCGGATGCGCCCGCCATCGGCGAACTGGATGCCGATCTGAACATTGCGCTTTGGAACGGCCTGTTCGTGACCAAGGACACGCCGCAGGATGTACGCGACAAGATCGTCGCCGTGGCCAAGGAGTCGATGATGAGCGATCGCGCCCAGGCGGTGGCCAAGGAGACCGGCGCGCTGGTCTATTGGCAGGACGCAGGCGAGAGCGCCGCGCGCATCGAAAACGACATTGCCACCATGGCCCGTATCGGCGGCCTGCTGGAATGATCCCGACCAGGCCGGGGCCATGTGTCCCGGCCTCTTTCTTTGCCGGAACCCTGCCTTATGCCCACTGAACGCGAGCGCCGCTTTGTCGGTCCCCGGCGCGCCCAGCTGATCTTTGCCCTGTTCTTTGTCGCGGTCTCGATCCTGCTGCTCAGCCAGATCGGCAGCCAGACGAAATGGGTAGAGAAATCCAAGCTCTTCGCCCAGCCTCGATTCTGGCCAGCGGTTGGTTTGGGCGGCATGGCCCTGCTGGGTGCGATGCACCTTTACCTTCTACCTTGGCGCAAGGTGACACGCTATGACTGGTGGGAGCTGCGCAAATGGAACCAGGTTCTGGAATTCGCGTCTTGGTTCATGGCCTATGTCGTACTGGTGCCGCGGATCGGCTATCTGCCGGGAACGCTGGTGTTTGTGCCGCTCCTGACCTGGCGGATGGGTTACCGTGATCGCCGGATGCTGGGCCTGTCGGTCCTGTTCGCGGTGGCGGTGGTGGTGCTGTTCAAGGGGCTGTTGGGGGTCAAGATCCCTGGTGGTGCGATCTACGAGTACCTTCCCGGCGCATTGCGCAGCTTCTTTATCCTGTATCTCTGATGGACCTGCTTCTTTCCGCTCTCGACATCCT
Organism: Ruegeria sp. YKSF070; assembly: GCF_059612725.1. Lineage (NCBI taxonomy): Bacteria > Pseudomonadati > Pseudomonadota > Alphaproteobacteria > Rhodobacterales > Roseobacteraceae > Ruegeria > Ruegeria sp. YKSF070. The sequence goes on from NZ_JBXWRD010000017.1 coordinate 35,492, forward strand.
GACGCGCTGGGACGTGGCGCTGGCGCTTCTGACCGGCTCGGTCGGCGGGGTTCTGATCGGCGCCATTCCCGGTGTCGGCCCTGCCGTGGCCATCGCCATCCTGCTGCCGGCCACCTTTTCGATGGACCCGATCGTCGGACTGACGGTGCTGTTGGGCATCTATGGCAGCTCCATGTACGGCGGTGCCATTCCCGCCATCCTGATCAACACACCCGGCACCGCGGTGAACGCGCTGACCACCTATGACGGCTATCCGATGACCGCGAGGGGAGAGCCGCGCCGGGCGCTGAGCCTGGCCTATTCCGCCAGCTTCTTTGGCGGCATCTTCTCGGTGATCTGCCTGATACTGTTTGCGCCAGTGCTGGCACGGGTGGCGCCCTATTTCGGCAGTCGCGAGATCTTTCTTGCCGCCCTTCTGGGCATCATCCTGATGGTGGTGGCCCATCGCGGCCAGACCCTGATCGCGGGGGCGCTGGCGGCCTTTGGCGTCTTCATCCAGTCGATCGGGCTGGAGCCGGTGAAATACACCTCGCGCTATACGTTCGACCAGCCGTTCCTGTCGGGCGGCATCAACCTGATCGTGGTGGTGCTGGGCCTGTTCGCGCTTAGCCAGGCCTTTGTCCTGCTCACCTCGGAGGATGAGAAGATCCGCATGACCCGCCTGAGGGGCGGCATGTTCCAGGGCCTGCGCGAGTTGGCGCGCCACCCGCGGGTGGCGACCGTATCGGCCAGTTTCGGCGTGGTGATGGGAATGATCCCGGGCGTCGGCGAGTTCACCGCGCAATTCATGTCCTATACCTATGCGCAGCGTTCGTCCAAGCGGCCGCAGGATTTCGGCAATGGCTCTTCCGAAGGGCTGATCGCCGCCGAGACCGCCAACAACGCGGTGCCCGCCGCGGCAATGGTGCCGCTCTTGGCACTGGGCATTCCGGGCGAGGCGCTGACCGCGATGATGCTGAGCGTGTTCTACGTGCATAACGTGGTGCCCGGCCCGGGCCTGTTCCAGAACCAGATGGATTTCGTGGTGGCGCTCTACCTCGCGCTCCTCATCCTCAACGTGCTGGTTCTGGTGTTCCTGCTGTTCGCCACCCGGTCGCTGATCCAGGTGGTCCGGATCCCCAACCGCTTTCTGGGGGTCTGTATCCTGACGCTCAGCTTTGTCGGGGTCTATTCGCTGCGCAATTCGGCCATCGATTGCGTGATGGCCGCTCTGTTCGGGGTGCTGGGCTATATCCTCAAACGCCTGTCGATGCCCTCGGTGCCGATCATCCTGGGCATGGTTCTGGGCGGCATCATGGAGGTGAAGCTGCGCGCTGGCATGGCCCGGGTCAAGGAGCCGCTCGATTTCATCGACCGTCCGGTCGCATTTCTGCTGTTCCTTGCCATCGTGCTGGTGCTGATCGGCCATTTCCGCCGGGTTCTGCGCGAGCGGGCCGAGATCAAGGCCGCCGAACGGGGTGCGCTGAGATCGGGGCACCGGTTCGGCCAGATGCTGGCGCGGCGGCGCGGGCGCTTTGTCAAGGACCGGTTCAAGCTGGTGCGCGCCCGCCATGCCAAGCGGCTGCGCGCGCTCAAGGACCTGTTCTAGGGCCGCATCCGCGCGGCGTCGGACTCCTACCGGACCCTACGTCGCTTTGGCCATTCCCCCTTGATCTCGGATGCGCGGCGGATCACCCTGCCAGCGCGCGGAACGCCATTTCGCAGATTGAAACAGGGAGGAGAGGCCCCATGCCCGAGGCCATCGGATACGAACGCGTTGGAGATATCGTCATTCTGGCGGCCGACAATCCGCCGGTCAATGCGCTGGGTCATGCGGTGCGTCAGGGGCTGGCCGACGGGCTTGACCGGGCCGAGGCCGAGGGCGCGCGCGGGGTGCTGATCTATGGCACCGGGCGGACCTTTTTCGCCGGGGCCGATATTCGTGAATTCGGCAAGCCCCCGAAGGAGCCGCACCTGCCCGAACTGTGCAACCGGATCGAGGCCTCACCGCTGCTTGTCGTTTCGGCGCTGCACGGCACCGCGCTGGGTGGCGGGCTCGAGGTCGCGCTGGCCACCCATTACCGGATTGCGGTGCCTCAGGCCAAGGTCGGGCTGCCCGAGGTGCATCTGGGCATCCTGCCCGGCGCCGGTGGCACCCAGCGGCTGCCGCGTGTGGCGGGGGTCGAGGCGGCGCTCGACATGATCACCACCGGTCGCCATGTGCGCGCCGACGAGGCGTTGCGCCTGGGGGTGGTCGACCGCGTCGCCGAGGGTGAGCCGCGCGAAATCGGCCTGAGCTACCTGCGCGAACTGCTGGACGAGGGCGCCCCGCGCCGCCCGGTCGGTGAAATGCCCGCGCCCGCGCCGGTCGATTTCGACGCGGTCTATGCCGCCGTGCTGAAAAAGGGCCGGGGCCAGCTGTCGCCCGCTACTGCCGTGCGCGCGGTGCAGGCGGCGTGCGAGGCCGAGAGCTTTGCCGCCGGGCTGAAGCGAGAACGCGAGTTGTTCATGGAGCTCATGAACTCGGACCAGCGCGAGGGGTTGATCCATGCGTTTTTCGCCGACCGGGCGGTGAGCAAGCTGCCGGAACTGGAAGGTGTGGCGCCGCGGCCGCTGGCGGCAATCGGCGTCATCGGTGGCGGCACCATGGGCGCGGGCATCGCCACCGCCGCGCTGTTGTCGGGGTTGAGCGTCACGATGCTGGAGATGTCACCCGAGGCCGCCGAGGCCGCAAAGAGCCGGATCGAGGGCAATCTGTCGGGCGCGCTGAAACGCGGCAAGCTGACGTCGCAGCAATTCGACAACCTGACCACCAAGGCGCTGACGCTGGCCACCGATTACGCGGCCCTTTCCGAGGCCGATCTGGTGATCGAGGCGGTGTTCGAGGATATGGAGGTCAAGAAACAGGTGTTCACCAAGCTCGACGCCGTGTGCAAACCGGGCGCGGTGCTGGCCTCGAACACCTCGTATCTCGACATCAACCAGATCGCGGCGGTGACCAGCCGTCCGCAGGATGTGCTGGGGCTGCATTTCTTCTCACCCGCGCATGTGATGAAGCTTTTGGAGGTCGTGATTGCCGACCAGACCGCGCCCGATGTGGCGGCCACCGGCTTTGCTCTTGGCAAGCGGCTGGGCAAGGTCTCGGTCCGGGCCGGGGTCTGTGACGGGTTTATCGGCAACCGCATCCTGTCGGTCTATCGCACCTGCGCCGATCACATGATCCTGGACGGGGCATCGCCCTATGAGATCGACGAAGCGCTGGAAGAGTTCGGGTTCGCCATGGGTCCGTTCGCAGTGGCCGACCTGGCCGGGCTGGATATCGGTTGGGCCGTGCGCAAGCGCAAGCGGGCCGAGGGGCTGGACCCGCGCGCCCGCGACAGCGCCTATGCCGACAAGCTGTGCGAGGCGGGGCATTTCGGACAGAAGACCGGCAAGGGCTATTACGACTATGCCGCCGGTGCCAAGGCACGCGTGCCGAACCCCGAGGTAATGCCGCTGATCGAGGGTGAACGCGCCGCGCAGGGGATTACTCCGCGCGCCTTCAGCAAAGACGAGATCGTGCGCCGCTACATGGCGGCGATGGTCAACGAGGCTGCCAAGGTGGTGGGCGAGGGCATCGCGCGCCGTCCGCTCGACGTGGATGTGACCCTGCTCTACGGTTATGGCTTTCCGCGCTATCGCGGCGGGCCGCTGAAATGGGCCGATATGCAGGGGCTGCCCGAATTGCTGGCCGATATCAAACGCTGGGCGGGGGAGGATGCCTATTTCTGGCAGCCCGCGCCGCTCTTGGAAAAACTGGTGGCCGAGGGCCGCTCTTTCGACGATCTGAACAAGGAAGCCGTGTCATGAAACAAGCCGTTATCGTATCCACCGCCCGGACCGGGCTGGCGAAATCCTTTCGCGGGTCGTTCAACGTGACCCATGGGGCCACCATGGGTGGCCATGCGGTTCAGGCGGCGGTGTCCCGCGCGGGGCTGGATGGCTCGGAGATCGAGGATTGCATCATCGGCTGCGGGTTCCCCGAGGGCGAGACCGGCAGCAATATCGGCCGCCAGATCGCCATTCGCGCAGGCCTGCCGATCACCGCATCGGGCATGACGGTGAACCGGTTCTGCTCGTCGGGCCTGCAAACCGTGGCCCTGGCGGCGCAGGCGATCACCGAAGGCGGCTCCGGCCCGATGGTGGCAGGCGGGGTCGAGAGCATCTCGATGGTGCAGCCCAAGACGCGCCCGGCGCCCGAGGCTTGGATCCAGGAGCACAAGCCCGCCATCTACATGGCGATGATCGAGACGGCGGATATCGTGGCACAGCGCTATGGCCTCAGCCGTGAGTATCAGGACGAATACTCGCTGCGCAGTCAGCAGCGCATCGCGGCGGCGCAGGCCGAGGGCAGGTTCGCCGACGAGATCGTGCCGATGGTCACCAAGATGGCGGTCAAGGACAAGGAAAGCGGCGAAATCTCGATGCATGAGGTCACCGTGGACCGCGACGAATGCAACCGCCCCTCGACCACGCTGGAGGGTCTGGCGGGGTTGGAGCCGGTGCGGGGCGCGGGCAATTTCGTCACCGCGGGCAATGCCTCGCAACTGTCGGATGGCGCGGCCGCATTGGTGCTGATGGAGGCGAAAGAGGCCGAGCGCCGGGGGCTGGAGCCGCTGGGTGCGTTCAAGGGGTTCTGTGTCGCGGGCTGTGAGCCGGACGAGATGGGCATCGGGCCGGTGTTCGCGGTGCCGCGCCTTCTGGAGCGGCACGGGCTGAAGGTCGACGATATCGACCTGTGGGAGCTGAACGAGGCCTTTGCCAGCCAGTGTCTCTATAGCCGCGACCAGCTGGGCATCGACCCGGAGAAATACAACGTGAACGGCGGCTCGATCGCCATTGGTCACCCGTTCGGCATGACGGGTGCGCGGATGACCGGGCATCTGATGCTGGAAGGCAAGCGGCGCGGCGCCAAGCTGGGCGTGGTCAGCATGTGCATCGGCGGCGGCATGGGCGCGGCCGGGCTGTTCGAGATCTTCTGAGCGGGCGTGTGCGTCCGGTCGGGCCATCGAGGCCCGCCCGGACGCGGCCCGGCGCGGGGCGCCGGGCAAAGCCGCCCGAAACGGGCGGCAAGGGAGGAAAGCGGATATGGACCTGAACTACAGCGACGAGGAACAGGCGTTTCGCGCCGAGGTGCGCGCCTTTCTGGCCGAGAACCTGCCGGCGGAGGTGTCGGACAAGGTGCGGCGCGGCATCAGCCTGGGCAAGGAAGGCCATGAGAAATGGCATGCCACGCTGAATGCGCGCGGTTGGCTGGCCTATAACTGGCCGCGCGAATTTGGCGGGGCCGAGTGGAACGCGGTGCAGCGGCACATCTTTGAAGAGGAATGCGCCGCCGCCTATGCGCCCCGCATCGTTCCCTTTGGCCTGTCGATGCTGGCGCCGGTGTTGCAGAAATTCGGTACCAAGGAGCAGCAGGACCATTACCTGCCGCGCATCCTGTCGGGCGAGGATTGGTGGTGTCAGGGATATTCCGAACCCGGTGCCGGGTCCGATCTGGCCTCACTGAAAACCCGCGCGGTGCGGGACGGGGACCATTACGTGGTCAACGGGCAGAAGACATGGACCACGCTGGGCCAATACGCCAACTGGATATTCTGCCTGGTGCGCACCGACCCCGAGGCCAAGCAGCAGGAAGGCATCAGTTTCCTGCTGATCGACATGACCACGCCGGGCATCACCGTGCGCCCCATCGTGCTGCTGGATGGCACGCCCGAGGTGAACGAGGTGTTCTTTGACGACGTGCGGGTGCCGGTCGAAAACCTGGTGGGCGAGGAGAACAAGGGCTGGACCTATGCCAAGTACCTGCTGACCCATGAGCGCACCAATATCGCAGGCGTGGGCTTCAGCCAGGCGGGACTGGACGCGGTCAAGCGTATCGCCCGGATCGAGACGGCCAACGGTCGTCCGCTGATCGAGAACCCGCATTTCGCCGCCCGTCTGGCCCAGATCGAGATTGACCTGATGGCGATGGCCACCACCAACATGCGCATCATCAGCCAGGCCGCCAGTGGCCAGGCGCCGGGCGTCGAAAGCTCGATGCTCAAGGTCAAGGGCACCATCATCCGGCAAGAGATCAACGACCTGACCCGCCGCGCGGTGGGGCCCTATGCGATGCCCTTCGCCTCGGAAGCGGTCGAGGGCGACAATGCGCCCATCGGGCCGGACTATGCCGGACCGGTGGCGGCGCATTATTTCAACAATCGCAAACTGTCGATCTTTGGCGGATCGAACGAGATCCAGCGCGGGATCATCGCCAAGGTCAAGATGGGGGGCTGAGGGACATGGATTTCAACCTGACCGAAGAACGCCAGATGTTGCAGGATACTCTGCGCCGCTATCTGGCGGATCGTTACACGACATCCGTCCGCAACACGATCCTGGAGAGCGACAGCGGCATGAGCGCGGATATCTGGGCCGGGCTGGCGGAATTGGGCGTGATCGGGGCGCTGTTTGCCGAAGAAGACGGCGGGTTTGGCGGCGCAGGCTTCGACATCGCCACCGTGTTCGAGGAACTGGGCCGCGCCGGCGTGGTCGAGCCGATGCTGGACAGTGCCATTCTGGGCGGGCGGCTGATCGCGGCGCTGGGCGACGATACCCAGCGCGGGCTGCTGGAGGAGATCATCGGCGGGGCGGCGCATCTGGCGCTGGCCCATGGCGAACCAGCCAGCCGCTATGACCTGACGCGGGTGGAAACCACCGCCCGCGTCGAGGGCGACGGGATCGTTCTGAACGGGCGTAAGGCGGTGGTGGTGAATGCCGGGGCCGCAGGGCACCTGATCGTCTCGGCCCGCGAAAGCGGCGGGATCTTCGATCTCGACGGTATCTCGCTGTTCCTGGTGCCAGTGGGAACGCCGGGCTTGACGCTGCATGGCTATCCGATGCTGGCAGGAGGCCGCGCCGCCGAGGTGACGCTGGACACTGTCCGCCTGCCGCAATCGGCGCGGCTGGGCGCGGCGGGGGCCGGGCTGTCGCCGCTGATGGATGCGATTGCCGCCGCCAATGTGGCGCTTTGCGCCGAATGCGTCGGCGCCATGCAAAGCGCGGTGGAACTGACGCGCGGCTATCTGATGACGCGCAAGCAGTTTGGCCGCCCCATCGGCACGTTCCAGGCGCTGCAACACCGGTTCGCCGACATGCTGATCGAGCTGGAACAGGCGCGCTCGGCCCTGATCAACGCGAGCGGCCACCTGGACAGCGCCGACCGCGACCGCCAGATCGCCGCCGCGCGCAACCTGATCGCGCGGGTGGGCCGATTGGTGGCCGAAGAGGCGATCCAGATGCATGGCGGCATCGCCATGACCCAGGAATACGAGCTGGCCCATATCGCCAAGCGCATCGTGATGGCCGATCACCGGTTCGGCGATGCCGATTACCATCTGGAGCGGTTCATTGCCCTCAGCGCCGCCTGACCTGCCCGCATCCTGGACGCGCGAGAAATCCGGCTGCCAGTCGATGGTGGGTTACGAGCTGGACCATGACCGGACCGGCATCAGCCGGGCCTGTCACCTCGACCTTGGGCCGCAGCATCTGAACTATCACGGCATCCTGCATGGCGGGCTGGTGTCGATGCTGTTGGACGTGGCCTGTGGCCAGACCGCATCGGCCATGTTCCGGCCCGAGGATCCGATCCCCGTAGTGACCGTCTCGCTCAACGTGCAGTTCGTGGCGGCCGCACGGGGCGGGCGGGTGACGGCGGTGGGCATCCCCTCGGGCAATGGCCGCACGCTGGCCTATGTGAACGGGGAATTGCGTGACGAGGACGGCCGCCTGCTGGCCACGGCGGCGGGTGTGTTCAAGCGCGGCAGCCTGAGGAAGAAGACATGACGCTGGCGCGCGTGGACGACCGGGGCGACCGGCTGGTCGTGGTCAACATGAACAGTGCCCGACGCGGTGCGCTGTCGCCCGATCTTTATGCCGCGATTGCCGAGGCAATGGAGCGGGCGGCGGAACCGCGTATTCGCGCGGTGATCCTGTCGTCCGAAGGCGGGTTCTTTTGCGCGGGCGGCGACCTGAACGTGCTGATTGAGCGGCGTCAGCTGAGCGAGCCGGAGCGGCGCGGCAAGGTCGATCTGTTGCACGACCTTATCCGCGCCATCCGCGCCTGCCCGGTGCCGGTGATTGCGGCGGTCGAGGGCGGCGCCGCGGGCGCCGGTGCCTCGTTGGCCTTGGCCTGCGACCTGCTGGTTGCAGCCGAGGGTGCGAAATTCACCGCCGCTTATGTCAAAGCAGGGCTGGTGCCCGATGCCGGGCTGACCTCGGCGCTGGCGCGGATGCTGCCCCGGCAAATGGCGATGGAGATGTGCCTGCTGGCCCGCCCGATCACCGCTGGGCGCATGGCGGAGCTGGGCGTTGTAAATCTGCTGGCCGCGCCGGGCGAGGCCGAAGCGCAGGCCCATGTGCTGGCCGACGCGCTGGCGCAGGGACCGCGCAACGCGCAGGGCGTGATCCGGCGGATGGTGGCGGAGGCTTATGAAGCGAGCGAGGCGCAGCAACTGGACGCCGAACGTGACGCCATGGCCCGCGCAGCGGGTGGGGACGAGGCCGCCGAAGGGATCGCGGCCTTTCTGGAAAAGCGCAAGCCCCGGTTCTGACCGGGCAACAGGGGATCAGGCGATGGAGAAATGGCACGACTACCCCGGCGCACAGATCGCCAGCCGCCCCGATGCGCCCGCGTTTTCCGACAGTGGCGGCGCGGACTGGAGCTATGGCGATCTGGACCGCGCCATTTCGGCGCTGGTGGACGTACTCGCCGCAAAGGGCGTGCAGTCGAATGACCGGGTGATGATCCTGGCCGAGAATTGCTGCGCGGTGGTGGCCGCGCTCTTTGCCGCCTCGCGGCTCGGGGCCTGCGCGGTGCCGATCAACGCGCGCCAGACCGGGCCCGAGGTGGACAAGATCATCGCCCATACCGAACCCGCCGCAATCCTCTGCGCCTCGGACATTTCGGCGGATGCCGCCGCCCATGCCGCGCGTCTGGGCGCACACCCGATCGAGGGCGCCTTTGGCCGGATGCATCTGGCGACACCCCACAACAGCAACCCCGATCCGGTGCTGAGCGATGTGGCGGTGATGCTGTTTACCACCGGCACCACCGGCACGCCCAAGGGGGTGATGCTGACCCATGGCAACCTGCGCTTCGGCGGCCGCAGTTCGGCGGTGTTGCGCGACATGACGACGGATGACGTGATCTATGGCGTGCTGCCTGTCACCCATGTGTTTGGCCTCGCCTCGGTGGTGACGGCGGCCACCTGTATCGGCGCTCCCGTCCGGCTCGATGCGCGGTTCACCGCTGCGCGCAGCTATGCGGCGCTGACCTCGGGCGTGACGCTGTTTTCCGCCGTGCCGCAGATGCATGCGCTGTTGATGCAATACGCGCGTGAACAGGGGTATGATCACCTGCCGGGCGGCACGTTGCGCTATACCTCCTCGGGCGCGGCGCCGCTGGATCCTGCGTGGAAACGCAAGGCCGAGGCGTTTTATGGCGTCGCGCTGCAAAATGGTTATGGCCTGACCGAGACCACTGCCGGTGTGTCGGCCACGCGCAACCGGATCGGCCTGCCGGATATCTCGGTTGGAAAGCCGCTGCCGCAGGTCGAGGTACGGCTGGACGAAGATGTGTCCGGCGGCGGCGATGGGGTCGGCGAGGTGCTGACCCGCGGCCCGCATGTGATGAAGGGCTATTACCGCAACCCGCAGGCCACCCAAGCGGCGATACAAGACGATTGGTTCCGAACCGGCGATCTGGGCCGATACGACGAGCAGGGAAACTTGCACATTGCCGGGCGCAGCAAGGAACTGATCATCCACGGGGGCTTCAACGTCTACCCGCCCGAGGTCGAGGCGGCGCTGAACGACCATCCGAAGGTGATCCAGTCGGCAGTGGTCGGGCGCATGGTCGGAGGCGACGAGAAGGTGGTGGCCTTTGTCCAGATCGCGCCGGATGATGCGCCCGATCTCGAAGAATTACGCGCCTTTGCCGCGGCACGCCTCGCCGGTTACAAACGCCCCAGCCAGATCGTGCTTGCCACGTCGCTGCCGGCCGCACCGACCGGCAAGATACTCAAGCACAAGCTGCTCGACCATTTCGCCGACAGACTGGAGTGAGTGCGGGCAGCGGCCATTTGGACGCCCCTTGCGCGTCGCCCAAGCCTCCGGCGGCAGTATTTCGAACCAGAAAGAAGCGGGAGTGCCGGCAAGATCAGTGACGCGTTAAGCCGCCTAGCGGTAGAGCGCGGCGTAACGCGGGGCGAAGAACCGCACGAATTTTCTGACTTCGGGCCGCTTCCATGCCTTGGGGGCCACCAGCAGGACATGCGGCCGCGACAGTTCCTCGATCGGTCCGAAGCATGGCATATAGGCCGGGTCGTCCGACACTAGCCGCAGGTTGATCAGGCCCAGCCCATGCCCCGCCCGTATCGCGGCATGAACCAGGTCGATCTCGGAGAATGTCTGTACGATCTGCTCAGGTGCCACATGCCGCGCCAGCCATTCATAGAGCCGGGGTGGCACCCCTTCGCGCCGGTAGCCGATGAAGCGGTGCCCTCGCAGAGCATCCGCAGAGGAGGGCAGGCCGTATTTCGCCGCGTAAGCGGGTGATCCGAACAGGCCCCATTGCGCGATGCTGATCGGACGACAGATCAGATCCGGGTCAGGTTCGCGCATGGCCAGTCGCAGTGCGATATCCGCCTCACCCGCCATCAGGTCGAGAACCCGGACATCGGGCAGAAACTCGAACGCTATTGCGGGGTTGGCCAGCGAGAATGCGCTGAAGATCGCCTGTGCCCGCGTCGAGAAGTTGCCGCTATAGGCGGTGATCCGGATCGGGTGCGAACAAGCGAGCGTGCTGGCCTGTTCGGCAAGCTTTGCGATGGCGGCCTCGACCGCTTCTGCCGCGGCGACGAGTTTCCGGGCAGAGGCGGTTGGGTGAAATCCCCGCGTGTCGCGCTCGAACAGGGTCAGGCCGGTCTCGTGTTCCAGCACGTCTATGCGCCGGGCCACGGTTGGTTGCGACATGCCCAGGCGGCTTGCGGCGGCAAGGGTCGATCCCTCTTGCAAGACGGCAAGAAAGACACGCAGGTTGGACCAGTCGCGCAGCCCGTTATTCATTTATGTAGAACAGCACAAAATTGCGCCTGATACCAGCGTGGTGTGGCCAGGGCTAAGCTGAGCGGGACTTTGACAAGGAAAGGACACGCTACATGCCCGCGCTCTGCCAGCCGTTCATCTTCTTGCGCAATCCGCTTCACAGCCTGTTCGGTTCCAAGCCGCAAGAGCCCCGTCCCGCCCCTGAGAGCCGATCCGCCCAGCGTCATCGACGGGAGTTCATTGACGAGATGCTGACCCGATCGCCGGACTCGTTTTCCAGCGCCTACGATATCGAAACTGCTATGCTGCTCTGCCCCGACCGGTTCTGATGCCCGGCTCAGGGTGCGCTCCCGCGCCTGCTGGCCTGAAATATCAGGCCCAGACACCTTCGGCGGCGGCGCGAATCTCGGCAATATTCTGACCATAGACGCCCGGATTGTCGACCGAACCGCCGCGGAACACCGCCGAGCCCGCAACCAGCACATCGGCACCGGCCTGCGCCACCAGGGGTGCGGTTTTCGGGTCCACACCGCCGTCGATCTCGATATGCACCGGCCGGTCGCCGATCATCTCGCGCAGGCGGGTGATCTTGGTGGTCATGTCGATGAATTTCTGGCCGCCAAAGCCCGGGTTTACCGTCATCACGCAGATGAGGTCGGTGAGATCCAGCAGATGCGCCACCGCCTCGGCCGGGGTACCGGGGTTCAGCGCCACGCCCGCCTTCATCCCCGCGCCACGGATCGCCTGCAAGGTGCGGTGGATATGCGGACCGGCCTCGACATGCGCGGTCAGGACATCTGCGCCTGCATCGGCATAGGCGTCGATATAGGGATCGACCGGCGCTATCATCAGATGCACGTCCATCACCGTCTTCACATGCGGGCGGAACGCCTTCACCGCCATCGGGCCAAAGGTCAGGTTCGGCACGAAATGGCCGTCCATCACGTCCACATGCACCCAGTCGGCGCCTTCGGCCTCGATGGCGCGGATCTCGGCGCCGAAATTGGCGAAATCGGCGGACAGGATCGACGGGGCGATCTTGATCTTGCGGTCAAAGCTCATTGCGGCCTCACGGTGGATTGCAGAGTCGCCCGCCCTATACAGGTTCCTGCCCCCTTTGGGTAGGGTCAGGCACCCGGCGCTAGCCGGGGCGCGTTACAAAACTTTCACCCCCCTGACACATCGGCTTCGTCTGGCGGGCATAGCACCCCCCATCAGCAAGACCGGGGGAAAGACGTGCTGCGGATCGACAAACTGACCAAACGGTTCGGTGACAATATCGCGGTGAATGCCGCGACGCTGGATGTGGACAAGCCCTGCATGATCGGCATCATCGGCCGCTCGGGCGCGGGGAAATCGACGCTGTTGCGGATGATCAACCGGCTGAGCGACGCCAGCGACGGCCGCATCCTGTTTGAGGATCGCGACGTGACCCGCCTGCGCGGGGCCGAGAAACGGGCCTGGCAGGCGCAATGCGCGATGATCTTTCAGCAGTTCAACCTGGTGCCGCGCATGGATGTGGTCTCGAACGTGCTGCACGGCACGCTCAACCGACGCTCGACCCTGGCCACCATGTTCAACCTTTACCCGACCGAGGATATCCACCGCGCCATCGACATTCTCGACCGGCTCGGCATCGCCGCCCATGCGGCCAAACGGGCCGAGGCGCTGTCGGGCGGCCAGCAACAGCGCGTCGCCATCGCCCGCGCCCTGATGCAGGACCCGGCGATCATCCTAGCGGACGAACCGATTGCCTCGCTCGACCCGATGAACGCGCAGGTGGTCATGCAGTCCCTGCGCCGCATTCACGAGGAGGACGGACGCACCGTCATCGCCAACCTTCACACGCTGGATACTGCGCGCCGCTATTGCGACCGCGTGGTCGGCATGCGCGACGGGCGCATCGTGTTCGACGGGTTGCCCGAACAACTCACCACCGGCGTTGCGCGCGAGATCTATGGCGCCGATGCCAGCTTTTCCGAGGCCGCGACCTCGACCGAGATCGACACGCTCGATGCCCCACAAGCCGCGCCGCAGCGCGCCGGGGCCACGGCCTGACCCTTTTCCACCGATCCCGGCCTTGGGATGGGCCGGACCAACCAACCGGAGATACCAACCATGAAAAAGCTTGTTGCAGTTCTGGCGGCCACCACCGCCCTTGCCACCCCGGCGCTGGCGCAGGAGATCACCGAATTTCGCATCGGCATACTGGGCGGCGAGAACGCCCAGGACCGCATGAATTCCAACGAATGCCTGCGCGAGAAGGCCGAGGAACTGCTGGGCGTCGAGACCAAGCTCTTTGCCCCTGCCGATTACAACGGCGTCATCCAGGGCCTGTTGGGCGGCACCATCGACATGGCCTGGCTGGGCGCCTCGGGCTATGCCAAGACCTATCTCAGCGACCCCGAAGCGGTTGAACCGATCCTGGTCAAGGTCAACAATGACGGCGGCTATGGCTATTACTCCATCGGCTTTGCCCGCAAGGACAGCGGCATCACCTCGCTGGCCGACATGAAGGGCAAGGTGTTCGGCTTTGGCGATCCGAACTCGACCAGCGGCTTCCTGATCCCCTCGATCGAGATCCCGCAGGAAACCGGCGCCACCATGACCTCGGGGGATTATTTCGGAGAGGTCAAGTTCACCGGCGGCCACGAACAGACCATCGTTGCGGTCAGCAATGGCGAGGTTGACGGCGGCGTGACCTGGGCCGACGGTCTGGGCGCATGGGAAGACGGGTTCAACTCGGGCGCCCTGCGCAAGGCGGTCGATGCCGGTCTGGTCGACATGAACGATCTGGTGCAGATCTGGCAGTCGAAACCCATTCCCGAAGGCCCGTTTGTCGTCCGCAAGGCGCTGCCTGCCGATGTGAAGGTTAAGATGACCGGCCTGTTGGCCTCGCTCAAGTCGATGGACGAGGAATGCGCCTATGGCGTGCTGCAGGGCGATGCCAAGGGCTTCATGCCGATCACTCATGACGCCTATGAAGTGATCATCGAGGCGCGCAAGCTCAAGTCAAACTGATCCGGCTTACCCTAACAGCGGGGTCCGCACCATGCGGACCCCGTTCCTGCATCGGGAGCATTACATGACAGACCTGACCGCCGGGCAAGGCGAGCTTGCCCGCATCCGCGAGGACTATACCGCGCTGACCCGGCGCAAACGGGTCTACGGCGGTATCCTCCTGATCCTCTTTGTTTCTCTGATGGCGGCGGGGTTTCACACCGCCGACGACCGCAACGCGGGCGGGTTCGTCGATGGCTGGCGGCGCATCTTCGACTATCCGGCCGAGGTGCTGTCCGAGGCGCTGGAGAAATCGGCGCAACTGCCCGGCCATCTGGTGCATTTCTTGCCCGCGCTGATCGAAACGCTGAACATTGCCGCCGCCGCCACCCTGATCGGCACGTTTGGCGGCACCGCTCTGGCGCTCCTCTCGACACGCGGTCTGGCCTATTGGCCGCGCCTTATCCCGCTTTTCCGCCGCATCGCCGATATCTGCCGCGCGGTGCCCGAGATCGTGATCGCGCTGGTGCTGATCTTCGTCCTCGGCGGCGGCCCGGTCCCCGCGATGATCGCCATCGCCATCCACACCGCCGGGGCACTGGGCAAGCTCTTCTCCGAGGTTGCCGAGAATTCCTCGCTGAAACCGGTCGAGGGGTTGGAATCCACCGGCGCCAACTGGGCGCAGCGGATGTATCTGGGCGTGATCCCGCAAGTGGGCCCCAACTTCGTCAGCTACGCGCTCCTCAGGTTCGAAATCAACATCCGCGCCTCGGCCATCCTTGGCTTTGTCGGGGCGGGCGGCATCGGGTATGAGCTGCGCAACGCCATGTCCTGGGGGCAGGGACGTTACGACGAGGCGGCGGCGATCTTCCTTCTTCTCTTTGTCACCATCGTCGCGGTGGATCAGATCTCGGACCGTCTGCGCGCCCGGCTGACCCATGGCGCCCGGGCAGGGGTCACGACATGAGCACCGCCGCCACCAATCTGGAATTGAACCATCTCAAAGAGCGGGCCGATGGCCTGTTCGCCCGCAAGCGGCTGCTGGCCCTTGGCCTGCCCGCGCTGGTGCTGGCCTATCTGGCCTATATCTTCTTTGCCTTCGACATGCCGGGGCTGGTCGCGCGGGCCAATTGGGACAACGGCCGCACGCTGATCGCCGACAGCTACAGCTACAAGACCCATGTCACCCGCGATAACCGCACCGGCGACGTGTCGGTCGCTATCGAGGGCGAGCGCAAGGGGAGCTACCCCGAAGGCACCGGACCCGTCTGGGTCGCCTTGGGTGAAACCACCGTCATCGACCTCACGGGCGGCCATATCGTTCGCTTCAGCCCCGAAACGGTGGAATACGACATCCCCGGCTACGGCACCCTGCGTGCCACCCCGACCCGGGGTCAGGGCGTGGTGACCGAACTGCCAACGGGCGATCTGCCCGACTGGATCAACATTTCGAAAAACCGCATCACCGTCACCACCGAGGCTGGGCGCTTGACGGTGACCCGTAACCGATCGGAAGTGTTCCGCTATTTCACCGGGTGGGAGCTATTCTGGTTCACCCTCGACAGCCCTTATCACGGCCTGTCCCCGGCCGAGTTGGCCCGCCGCGCGACACAGGGCGAGGCTGGCGCGATCTGGCACGATTTCTGGACCAACACCATGTGGCGGCATGGCGACGTGGCCTGGGCCATTGGCGAGACCATCCTGATGGCCTTTCTCGGCACCTTTGGCGCCGCAATCATCGCCCTGCCGCTGGCCTTTCTCGCTGCGCGCAACTTCAACCCGCTGGCGCCCTTCCGTTTTGCGGTGCGTCGCGTCTTTGACTTCTTGCGCGGGGTCGATGCGCTGATCTGGACCGTGGTGCTGGCCCGCGCCTTCGGCCCCGGCCCGCTGACCGGCGCGCTGGCGATCCTGGTCACCGACAGTGGCACCTTTGGCAAGATCTTCTCCGAGGCGCTGGAAAACGTCGATGACAAACAGATCGAGGGCGTGCAATCCACCGGCGCCAATGCCGCGCAGCGCTATCGTTTCGGGGTGATCCCGCAGATCACCCCGGTGCTGCTCAGCCAGGTGCTCTATTTCCTCGAATCCAACACCCGCAGCGCCACCATCATCGGCGCCATCACCGGCGGCGGCATCGGACTCTTGCTGACCCAGGCGATCATCACCCAGAAGGATTGGGAAGAGGTCGCCTATTACATCCTGCTGATTGTGTTTATGGTCATGCTGATGGACTGGCTGTCGGGCTGGCTGCGCGCTCGCCTGATCCGGGGCGAGACGGCAAAGCCGCGCAAACGGCACGCCGCACTCCAGCCAGATCCGCTTCTGCTGCCCTGATCCCTGCAAGGACCCAAACCAATGGCCCGTCTCAGCGCCGAAGCCCCCTTCCTGCATCCCGGTTGCCAGATCACCGACAGCCGCTTTGGCGCCTATGTCGAGATCGGCGCCAATAGCCGCCTGACCAACACAACATGGGGCGACTACAGCTATTGCGACCGCACTTGCGACATTGCCAATGCGCATATCGGCAAGTTCGCCAATATCGCCAGCTTCACCCGTATCGGCGCCACCGATCACCCGATGGAAAAGGCTTCGCTGCATCATTTCCATTATCGTTCGGCCGATTACTGGGACGATGCCGAACACGATGCCGACTGGTTCGCCCATCGCGCCGGTCGCACCGCCACCATCGGCCATGATACCTGGGTCGGCCACGCCGCGATCATCAAGCCCGAGGTCACCATCGGCCATGGCGCGGTCATCGCCTCGGGCAGTATCGTGACCAGGGATGTGGCGCCTTACACCATCGTCGGCGGCAATACCGCGCGGCTGATCCGTCGCCGTTACCCCGAGGATGTGGCCGAGCGGATGATGGCACTGGCCTGGTGGGACTGGGACCATGCCCGCCTTCGGGCCGCGCTGCCCGATTTCCGTAGCCTGCGAGCCGAGGCGTTTTTGGAGAAATACGCCTGATCTGCTGACATGGGACCTTTTTCGCGAAGGTGTTGCCTGCGCCCGGAAATGCGGCAAACTCGGATCAAAGCTCCCAACGGCGGGCTCATCCGGGAGAGACATGCTCAACCCTTCACCTCGTCGCGCGTACTGCATGGTCTTGACGACGGGCTGGCGCAGAGCACAGGCCGCGCCGTCGCCCGGCGAGCGCTGGCGGAGTGCGATCTGCCTGCCGAGGCGCTCGACAACCCGCGCCTCTAGATTTCGCAGATGGAAGAGTTGCTCTTTCTGCACCAGATCGCCGGGCTATCCGCATCACGCCACCCTGACGCTTGCGGTGGCGCTCAGCATCGCGCCCCCCTATATCGGCAACTGCCACCGCCGCATGGTCGCATTCAACTTCCCCAAATCCCGCAAAACCGCCAGAAACGAGGCGTTCTTTGGCTGCGACGTCCGGTTCGACGAGCCCGAGCGGCTGTTCTTCGACGCCGAGGTCAAGTTTGCCCGCTGCGTCGTTCCGGCCGCTGGCGACCTGACCCTGTCCGATGTCGCCCGCGACGCATTTGGTTCGGCGCTTCGATCTTAGCTTTTGCCGACACTGTCCCGGTCACAATTGTCAAACCCGAAAGCGAACGCTTTCAGTCGATGTTGCTGATCAACGAAGAGCATTCGATGCCTCCCGCCGTGCAAGAGGACGGGACGTTCACCATTCCACCCTCGCTGGTCGGTCCCCGTTACATGGCGGTGGTGATCCGCACCTTTTCCGACCCCAACAATTAAGGCACCCCCTATACAATCACGGCCAAGGACGTGCCGGTCGACGGGTTCTGGTCGGTCACCGTCTACAATGCCCAAGGCTTTGTGGAGGCCAACGATCTCGGCGTCTATTCCTACAACAACGTCACCGCCAAGCCGAACGCCGACGCCGGTTATACAATCAACTTCGGCGGCTGCGCGGACGGGCGCATCAAACTGCATTCCGATCATGCAGGGCTGGAACTATGCCATCCGCCTCTACCAACCCCGCCGCGAGATCTTGGACGGAACCTGGAGATTCCCCGATTTTCAGCCTGCGGGCTGATCCGACGCACCCCGCCGCGCTTGTCTCGGGGTGCCTCGTATGCGACGCTCGGAATGGAACGCCATCGCTTCCCCGGAGACGATCATGAAACACCTGCCTTCCACAGTTTTTGCGCTGGCTCTCGCAGCGGCGGCGCCGCTCGCGGCCCAGCAATCCGACTGGCGATACGAGGCGACGGTCTATCTCTTCACCGCAGAGACCGAGACCGGCGTGACCACGCCCACCGGCACCCTCGAGGGTACGCTCAGCTTCAAGGATGCGCTCGACAATCTCGACTTCGCCTTCATGGGCGCGTTCGGTGCCACCAACGGCCAATGGAGCTTTCTGGCCGATTACATGCTGACCGACATCTCCTTTGGCAATCCGACGCCGGGCGGTGCTTTTTCGGGCATCAACACGGCGGCCAAGACGCAGGTGTTTAACGCCTATGCCGCCTACCGCGTGCATGAAACCCCCGATCTCGCCGTTGATCTTGGCGCCGGTCTGCGCTGGTTTGACACAAGGACCACGCTGACGGCGCTGCCGGGGATCCTGCCAGGGCGTACCGTTGTGGCAAATGACAACTGGGTCGATCCAGTGATCGCGCTGCGCGCCCGGGTGCGCCTGTCCGAAAGGTGGAACGGCACCGCCTTCTTTGACTATGGCGGCTTTCAGAGCGACAGCGAAAGCTGGCAGGTACTCTTGACTGCCGATTATGCGCTGAACGACAACTGGCGGCTACGGTTCGGCTATCGCCACCTGTCGGTCGATCACACGCTGTCGAGCGGCAATGACTACACCTTCCAGCAATCCGGTCCGGTCTTTGGCGCCACCTACCGGTTCTGACAGCGCTTGGCCTTGCCGCCCTGCTGTCCTAAGACCGGCGCACACAGCCGGAGACCGACATGACCAGCGACTGGATTGCCCTCGACTGGACCACCACGCGCCGCCGCCTCTGGGTGATGCGCGGTCGTGACGTGCTGGACGAGGCCGTCGATGACGGCCCGCGCCCCGCCGATGCCGCCTCGATCCTGACGCTAGTGGCCGGACGGCACGCCGGGCAGGGGGTGCCGGTCATTGCCTGCGGTCCGCTTGGCCCGGTGCGCGATGCGGTCCCCTGTGCGCCTCTCTCGGGTGGGCTCTGGCAGATCGACCTCGGCGATCCCCGTGTGGCGCTGAACGCGGTGCCGGGTCTTGCGCAAGCCGAACCCGCGGACATGATGCAGGGTGATGAAACCCGCATCGCCGGGTTCCTGGCCCTCAACCCCGGCTGGGACGGGGTGATCTGTCTGACCGGCGAAACCAGCCGCTGGGTGCATGTCAGCGCCGGTGAAGTTGTAAGTTTCCGCAGCTTCCTCTCGGGGGCGATACTCTCGTCGCTGGCCGCTGGGACGGTCCTGGGTCGATGGATGGGCGCGGCGGGGTTGGATGCCGGAGCTTTTTCCGATGCGGTTGCCGATGGCCTGTCGCGACCTGAGCAGATTCTGGCCCGCCTCTGGAGCGCCCATGCGGCCGCCACATTGCAGGGGCTGCCGGAAGAGGCTGCCCGCGCGCGCATTCTGGGCGGGCTGATCGGGGCGGAACTGGCAGCGACCCGACCGTTCTGGTTGGGACAGCAACTTGCGGTAATGGGAGAGGGCCGGATGCCCCGCCTCTATGTCGATGCTCTGGCCGCACAGGGGGCACCCGCGACCCAGGCCGATGCGACC
The DNA here is from genome assembly GCF_059612725.1 of Ruegeria sp. YKSF070. Taxonomy (NCBI): domain Bacteria; kingdom Pseudomonadati; phylum Pseudomonadota; class Alphaproteobacteria; order Rhodobacterales; family Roseobacteraceae; genus Ruegeria; species Ruegeria sp. YKSF070. The sequence goes on from NZ_JBXWRD010000017.1 coordinate 55,316, forward strand.
CGGATGACCCGGCAGGGGCTGATCGCCGCATGGGAGGCGATCACCGCTTGAGCTGTGCGCCGACCACGGGCAAAAGTCTTCCGATCGACACAAGGGGCGCCAGATGAGCTTTACCACCGAAATCGAAGTCCGGTTCAAACATTGCGATCCGGCCGGCATCGTGTTCTTCCCGCGCTATTTCGAAATGATCAACGACGTGGTCGAAGACTGGTTCGCCACCGATCTGGGCCTGCCGTTCCACGAGTTGGTCCAGGAAAACGGCGCCCCCACGGCGCAGATCCAGGCCACCTTCACCGCGCCCTCGCTGCATGGCGATGTGCTGAGTTTTCGGCTGACGCCCACCCGGATCGGCAATTCCAGCCTCGATTACGAGCTGACCGCCCATTGCGGCGACGAATTGCGCCTGCGGGCCAACGCCACGCTGGTGCATGTGGCCCGGTTGGGCCGCTCGCTGGCCTGGCCCCAGGCCATCCGCGACCGCGTAGCGGCTCAGATCGCCAGTGCCTGACTGGCCAGCTCCGGTAAGTCGCTGAAATCGGCAAAGGCCGCCCGATGTGGCAACTCTGCAACCGGCCGCTTGCGATAGCCTTCGGTGAACAGCAGAAAGGGGATCTCGGCGTTTTGTGCGGTTTCCGCATCGACCTCGCTGTCACCCACATAGATGCGGGGCAGCTCCGGAAGGGCGGCAAAGGCCGCATGCAGCATCTCGGGGTTGGGCTTGCGCGTGGGCAGGCTGTCGCCGCCGATCACCACGTCAAAGAACCGGGCAAGCCCGAGATCGGCAAGGACATGGCGTGCGGGTTCGATTGGTTTGTTGGTGCAGATGCCCATTGCGGCGCCGCGTGCCTTCAGAGCTTCGAGTGCGACTATCACACCCGGATAGGGGCGTGTCAGCTCTGATCCTGCCCGATTGTATTCAGCCAGCGTGGCGGCAGTCAGCGTGTCATGACGTGTCTTGTCGAGGCCGAGATGGTCGATCACCCGCGCCACCAGATGCGGCAACCCCTTGCCGACAAACGAAGTGACCGTGGCCAGATCGAGCGCGGCCAGCCCTTCGGCCGCCAGCATCCGGTTCACGGCGGCGGTGATGTCGGGCGCGCTGTCCACCAGCGTGCCATCAAGATCGAAGACAAGGGCAAAGGTCATGGGCAAACTCCGACTGTGCCTCGATCCCTGTCAGAGCGTGGCGGCAACGGCAAGCCCGTATGAGCGGTTCTGACGAACCGCCCATGCCTCCGGCGGAGGTATTTTTGAACAGAAGAAAGGAACTGTTAACGTTAATGCGCCATTCTGACCGGGCGGTACAGGCGGAGGCGCCGATGGCCGTAACAGGAGAAGGCCCCCTGCCACATGCGCAGGGGGCTGACCTTTTGATCCACCAGTCTTCTTCTGTTCAAAAATACCTCCGCCGGAGGCAGCCCGCGCAGCGGGCTTTGTCGCGCTCAGCCCTCCAACGGGACGAACCTGTATCCGTCTTCGGCGGCTTCCACATGGCCCATGCCGCCCTCGGGCAGGTGATAGCCGATCATGGTCATGCGTTCGCTGGCAAGGCGCTGCATCAGGCGGACCCGGGTTTCGGCCCCCATCGCGCGATCCTGATCCGCGCCCGACGGCCAGTGTGGGCGGGCAAAGGCAAGGTGATGGTTGCCGATCGCATCACCCACCACCATCAACGCATCACCGCCTTCGCGGATCTCGAAGGACATGTGCCCGGGCGTGTGTCCGAAGGTCGCGGTCGCCGCAACGCCAGGCAGGAGCTCGTCCCCATCCTCGAAGGTCTCGAGGGTTTCCAGCGCTTCCAGCCGCCGCGCGGCGCCCACGGCGAACGAGGCGCGGTCGGCACCGATCTGATCGATGGTCGCCGGATCCAGCCAGTAGTCGCGCTCGATCCTGCCGATCAGGTGGCGGGCATTTGCGAAAAGCGGGTCGTCGAAATCGTCGAGCACACCCCAGAGATGGTCCGGGTGACCATGGGTGAATACAACCTCGGTGATGTCGTCGGGGGTAAGGCCAATGGCGTCCAGCGCATCGACAAGCTCGCCGGCGCTGTCCTGAAAGCTCGCACCGGACCCTGCGTCGAACAGGATATTGCGTCCGTCACTCTGCATCAATGTGACGTTGCAGTCGGGCCGCAGCGTATCGCCTTGCAGCCCATAGCGCGCCAGCAGCGCAGGCAGCTCCGCCTGCGGCATCGGATCGAACATGAAACCGGCGGGCAGCACCAGATGGCCATCCGAGAGGCTGATGATCCGGGCCGCGCCGATATGGGTTTCGGCTGCCGACCACAGCCGCAACGGAGTCGCGGTTGTTATGGCAAGGCCGGCGCCGAGGCGGCCGAGCAGGGTGCGTCTGGTCAAGGTCATGAAAGTCTCCTTCGGAAACATTCTGACATTCATGGACATGAATTACAATTGATGAGATTTCGGGAGCGGAGGGTGACTTGACAAAGGTGACTAAAATAGTCAGTTTTTGAATGTGCGCAGCCATCGGAGTCTCCGTCAGCCAGCGATAAACAGCGACGCCATTTGCCGATACGGAGACAGTGACATGACGATCCATAGCGCCACCCCCACCGCCGATCCGGTCTTCCAGATCCTGCCCTCCCACAAGGCCGAGGACCTGACCAAGGGAGGAAATCTTGCCCATATCCGGCTTGGCGACCAGCTATATACCCTGCGCATCACCCGCGCGGGCAAGCTGATCCTGACCAAATGAGTTCCGCGTCTCACCGGGGGGCCGCCGCCGTCGGGCATCTGGCTGACCTGCCCGCGCTCGAAGCCTCGGTCGTGCATTGCCTGCGCTTGTGGAGCGATGCGGCCGAAGGGCGCGCGGCCCTGCCCGAGGGACGCTCGGCCGAGTTGTTGAAACAGATATGCGGGCTTTGCGCCTCTTACGGGCGGCGCCCATTGATGCGGCATGGCCTCGGTTGCGCCTGTCTGGGGGCGGACGAGGCCTGCTTTGCCCATATGGTGGCCGCCGCCGCCACCGGCGCGCGCGAGGATGCGCTGATGCTGGCCGCACTGATCGTCCGGCCCGATCTGGCCCCGGCGCTGGTGGCGCTGGGCGAGCAATTGGGACTGGCGTTGAACCGCCGACCCATGGTCGGGGCGGCGAAGAATCGCACGTTAGAGAGCCGCGCAGGGCGTTTGCACTAGCCTGCTAGCAGCAACCACAGCCCGCGTGATGGTGATCGTGATCGCAGGTCGGGGTAGGCGCCCAGTCGCCGACCTCGGCCAGCACCGTGCGCAGCGCCCACAGGATCATCTCCACATCCTCGGCCTCGATGGTCAGGGGCGGGCGGATCTTCAGGATATTGTCCTTGGGCCCTTCGCTGCCGATCAGGATGCGGTGGTCGCGCATCCGGTTCTTGACGTATCGGCAGATCTCGGTCCCCTCGGACCCGTCGGGGTTGATCAGCTCGACCCCCAGGAACAGCCCCATGCCGCGCACATCGCCGACACAGCCAAATTCACCCTCCAGCGCGCGCAGCCCGGTCATCAGCCGCTCGCCCATCAGGCGCGCGTTCTCCTGCAGGCCTTCGTCATCGACGATATCCAGCACCTCCTTGCCGATCCGGCAGGACAGGGTCGAGCCGCCAAAGGTCGAGAAATACTCGATCCCGTTGTCGAAACTTTCGGCGATCTCTTTCGTCGTCACCAGCACGCCCAGCGGATGCCCGTTGCCAATGGGCTTGCCCATCACCACGATATCGGGCTCGGCGCCCTGATGTTCAAAACCGAAGTAGTAGTCACCGAGCCGTCCCAGGCCGGTTTGCACCTCGTCGGCGATACACACCCCACCCGCCGCGCGGATCTTGTCATAGACCGCTGCAAGATAGCCCTTGGGCGGGATGATCTGGCCTCCGACGCTGGGAAAGGTCTCGGCGATGAAACCGGCGACTCCGTGGCCCTTGTCCTGCAACCGGGCGATGGCGATCTCGACGAGATCGGCGAATTTCCGGGCGCGCTCCGCATCGTCGCGCTTGAAACGGCCGCGATAGTCGTCGGCCACCTCGACCAGTTCGACCCAATCGGCCTGCCCCACGCCGCCCGGCTTGTTGAACTTGTAGGCCGAGATGGCGATCGCGCCGGTGGTATTGCCGTGATAACCGTGATCGGGCGTCACCATGCCGATGTTGCCCGTATGTGCCCGCGACAGGCGCAGCGCCAGCTCGTTCGCCTCGGTGCCGGAGTTGACGAAGAAACAGACCTCGAACCGCTCGGGCAGCTTCGACAGCACCTTGTCGGCGAAGGCCAGTTGCGCCGGATGCAGGTATCGGGTGTTCGAATTCATCCGCTTCAACTGATCCGCCGCCACCGCCTGAATGCGGGGATGGGCATGGCCCACATGGGGCACGTTGTTATAAGCGTCCAGATAGGGCCGGCCCCATTCGTCGAACAGGTGATGTTTCCAGCCGCGCACCAGCATCACCGGATCGTCATAGGTAAGGCTCAGGTTGCCGCCGAAATGCGCCCGCCGCCCGGCCAGCACGGTGGCCTTGTCGGTGGGGCGATAGAACACCTTGTCATCGGGCAGGTTCAGCAGAGCCGCCGGGTTCGGGCAGACCGCGTGCCACAGGTCCATCTCGTCCGGGTCGCCGACGCCAGGCCAGTCTGTCTCCATGCCCTGCGTCGTCAGGGCCAGCTGGAAATGCACATGCGGCGCCCAGCCGCCGTTTTGGCTGGCATCTCCCAGCCGTGCAAAACCGGCCCCCTGCGCCACCGGATCGCCCGGTTTCAGCCGGTCGCAGACCTCGGGGTCGAGATGGCCGTAGAGTGTATAGAACGCATCGCCCTGCGGCGTCTCGTGATGCAGGATCACCACCCCGCCATAATCCAGATGCCCGGTGCGGTTCTCGACCACTTCGACCCGACCGCTGAGCGGCGCGTGCAGCACGGTTCCGGCGGGGGCAAACACATCCACCGCCAGATGCACCGTGCGCCGGTCGCTGGCCTTCCACGGTCCCTTGCGGAACCCCTGCTCGGCATAAATCAGGCGCGGCTCGTTGTAATAGCCCAGCCACAGGCCGGTGCCAAACTCCTCGCCCACGCGCGCGGCCTCTTCCAGCGGCATGTGAAACGGGTTCTGCGGCCAGGTCGAATTCTCGACCGAGAGTGAGCCCATCGGCGCATTCTCCAGATCGGTGCCGAACATCTGCGCGAAACGGCCCCGGTGCGCGTCCAGATAGGCCTGCACCCGTTCGGCCCCATCGGCCACCGGCAGGCCGCAGGCCACCCGCAACCGCGCCGCCATCAGCCCGCCATTGACCGAGGTGTTTTCCAGGAACCGCCAGGCCGGGGCCTGGCTGATCGTCACATAGGGGTCGTCCGGGTTCCGGGCCGCCATCAGGGTCGAGTTCACCACCGACACCGCCAGCCGCATCCTGAGAAGCGGCCAGATCAAGTCCACCTCTGCCGCGCTCAGCCGGTTGGCGGCATGATACCCGCGCACCAGTGCCGCCAGCGCCCGTTCGGGCTTGGGGTGATCCAGCACCACATAGGCCCCGGCAATTGCCAGGTCGCAGACGCGTGGCGCGGCACACATGTCGCCCAGGTCGATCAGGCCCGAGACCTTGCGGGTCTCGTTCAGCCCACCCTCGACCAGGATGTTGTAATCGTTGACGTCATTGTGGATCGCCTGCACCGGCAGGGCGGCCAGTTGGTCGCGCAGCCCGGAGAATTCAGCGGCAATCTCCGTCAGCAACGCCCGCCGTGCCGGATCGGTAATCGCCTGCAACTCGGCATCGATCCAGCCCGCCTGCATCAGGTTCCATTTGAAATCGCGCGCCAGCCCGTCATGCGCGAACCCCTCCAACGCCCGGTCGGTGGCGCCCAGCACCCGGCCGAGTTTCAGGATCAGCTCTTCGGAATGCGGCAGAGCCTGCGCATAGCAACGCCCCGGCAGACGCTCAAGCAGCCAGACCCGGCGCGGCGCGCCCGCCTCATCCGCGACCTCGGGCAACATCGTCCCATCGAGCGCGGCAAACACCTTGGGAAAGGGCAGGCCCGGCGCCACCTCGGCGATGCGATCCAGCGCGGCGACCTGCATCTCGACCAGCCCTGCCTCGCAGCCGGGCCGCATCACCTTCAGCACATAGTCCCGCCCGTTGTGGGCCCGGGCCAGAAAGTTCAGGTCATATTCGCCATCGAGCCGTTCGAGAACCGCCTCGATCCCCCAATGCACCCGCAGGGCCTCTGCCCAGAACTCCGTCAGCACTGCCGCACTCCCATCACATTCCTGCCGAGGCGGTCATTGCCCCCCGGTTCTTCATTTCGCCAAAAAATACTCCGGGGGAGTCCCCGCAGGGGACGGGGGCAGCGCCCCCTTTTCCCTCAGTCCAGCTTGCGCAGCCGCGCCAGCAGGCTCGAGGTATCCCAGCGCCCGCCGCCCATCTTCTGCACGTCCTTGTAGAACTGGTCGACCAGCGCCGTGACCGGCAGGCTGGCGCCGGTCTCGTTGGCGGTGTCCAGGCAGATGCCCAGATCCTTGCGCATCCAGTCCACCGCGAATCCGTGGGTCCAGTGGTCGTCCAGCATGGTCTCGTATCGGTTGGCCATCTGCCAGCTGCCGGCGGCGCCCTGGCTGATCACCTCGACCACCGCGCGGCCGTCCAGCCCCGCCTTCTCGGCGAAATGCAGCGACTCGGCGAGGCCCTGCACCAGGCCTGCGATGGCGATCTGGTTGCACATCTTGGTGACCTGGCCGGCGCCGCTCTCGCCGATGCGGCGGCAGATGCGGGCATAGGCGGCGATCACCGGTTCGGCGCGGTCGTATTCAGCCTGATCGCCGCCGCACATGACCGACAGCACCCCGTTCTCGGCCCCCGCCTGACCGCCCGAGACCGGTGCGTCGACAAAGCCCACACCGCCGTCCTTGGCTGCGGCATGAAGCTCGCGTGTCACCTTCGCAGATACGGTCGTATGGTCGACGAACACGCTGCCTGCCGCCATGCCTGCCAGCGCGCCATCCGGCCCGGTGCAGACACTGCGCAGGTCGTCATCATTGCCGACACAGGCCATGACGAATTCGGCGCCTTCGGCGGCTGCGCGCGGCGTTGTGGCCATGGCGCCGCCATGCTGGGCCACCCATTTTTCGGCCTTGGCGGTGCTTCGGTTATAGACGGTGACGTCGTGGCCTGCGGATTTCAGGTGCCCCGCCATCGGATAGCCCATCACGCCCAGGCCAAGGAATGCTACTTTTGCCATCTCCGGATCCTCTCTCGTTATCCGGCGGCGAGTGTCCCCCGGCTTGTTCCCGACAGAGACAAAGCAAAGCTTGTGGCAAAGGGCAAGCCCGCGCGTCAGTCCGTCCCGCCCAGATCACGCAGGATCGGGCAATCGGGCCGGTTGTCGCCCGCGCAGGCATCGACCAGTTCTGTCAGGGTGTCGCGCATGGCGATCAGGTCGGTGATCTTGGTCTCGATCCGGGCCAGATGATCGCGGGCCACCTGTTTGACATCGGCGCTGGCGCGGCTCTGATCCTCGTAGAGCGCCAGCAGGGTGCGGCAGTCCTCGATGGTAAAGCCCAGCGCCCGGGCCCTGCCCAGAAAGGTCAGCTTGTGCAGGTCCTGTTCCCGAAACCGGCGATAGCCGTTCAGGTCGCGCTGGGGCGTGATCAGGCCGATATCCTCGTAATAGCGGATGGTCTTGGCGGGCAGGCCGGTGCGGTTGGCGACATCTCCGATATTCATGCCGGTCTCCTTACTCTGCCGGGGCGGGGGCGACCGCCGGGGGTGGGTTGGTCGCCTGTCGCGAAGCGGGCAGGGCGGCCCGCACCCGCCGCAGGCGCAGGGCGTTGGTGACGACAAAGACGCTCGACAAGGCCATCGCGCCCGCCGCCAGCACCGGCGACAGCATCGGCCCGCCAAACGGATAGAGCACGCCCGCCGCCACTGGGATAAGCAGCACGTTATAGCCAAAGGCCCAGCCCAGGTTCTGGCGGATGTTGCGCATGGTGGCGCGGCTCACCTCCAGCGCATTGGCCACGCCGCGCAGATCGCCCGACATCAGCACCACATCGGCCGCCTCGATGGCCACATCGGTGCCGGTGCCGACCGCGATGCCAGTATCGGCATGGGCCAATGCGGGGGCGTCGTTGATGCCGTCGCCGACAAAGGCCAGCGCGCCATGCTCCGTCCGCAGCGCATCCAGCGCCGCGACCTTGCCCTCGGGCATCACCTCGGCGGTGACCGCGTCGATGCTCAGTTTCGCCGCCAGCGCCTGTGCCGTGCGGGTGTTGTCGCCTGTGATCATGGCCACGCTCAGCCCCATCTGGTGGAACCGCTCGATGGCCTCGACCGTGCCGGGTTTCACCGGGTCCGAGACCGCCAGAACCGCCGCCGCACGGCCCCCGACCGACGCATAAAGCGGCGTCTTGCCCTCTGCGGCCCAGCCCGCCCCGATTTCGGCCAGCGAGCCCAGGTCGATACCTTCGCGGACGAACAGCCGGTCGGCGCCGACCAACACGTCCTGGCCCTCGACCGTGGCGCGGGCACCCAGCCCGGTCAGGCTCTGGAACCCGTCCACCGTAGGCACGTTGCCCTTGGCCGCGCGGGCAATGGCCGAGGCAATCGGGTGTTCCGATTGCGCCTCGACGGCTGCCGCCAGCCGCAATACGCCATCACGGTCAAACCCTTCGGCGGGGCTCAGATCGGTCAGTTCCGGCCGCCCCAGCGTCAGCGTGCCGGTCTTGTCGAAGGCAATCACCTTTGCCTCTTGCAGACGTTGCAGCGCGTCGCCCTTGCGGAACAGCACGCCCAGTTCGGCGGCACGTCCCGTGCCCACCATGATCGAGGTCGGGGTCGCCAGACCCATGGCACAGGGGCAGGCGATGATCAGCACCGCCACGCCCGCGACCAAGGCATGACCCAGTGCGGGCGAGGGACCAAAGGCCAACCAGACCAGCACCGTCAATGCAGCAACCCCCATCACGATGGGCACGAACCACAGGGTGATCCGGTCGACCACCGACTGGATCGGCAGCTTGGCGCCCTGTGCCTGTTCCACCATGCGGATGATCTGGGCCAGCACCGTGTCCGCGCCCACCTTTTCGGCGCGCGCGCGCAGGGCGCCGGCGCCGTTCACGGTGCCGCCCACCAGCGTGTCGCCGGCGGATTTGGTCACCGGCACCGGCTCGCCGGTGATCATGCTCTCGTCCACATGGCTCTGCCCGTCCAGCACCACCGCGTCTGCCGGGATGCGGTCGCCGGGACGGATCAGCAGCGTGTCGCCGGGCTGGATATCGGCGATAGCCACCTCGACCGGCTGGCCATTGCGCTCGATCCGGGCATGGCGGGGTTGCAGGCCGACCAGCGCCTCGATGGCGGCACCGGTGCGCCCGCGCGCCCGCGCCTCCAGCCAGCGGCCCAGCAGGATCAGCGCGACGATGACGGCGGCGGCTTCGTAATAGACATTGGCGGTGCCGGCGGGCAGCAGGCCGGGGGCGAAGGTTGCCACGAGAGAGAATCCATAGGCGGCACCAGTTCCCATTGCGACCAGCGCATTCATGTCGGGGGCACCGCGCAGCAGGGCCGGGAAACCCTTGGCATAGAACACTCGACCGGGGCCGAGCAGCAATACCGTGGTGAGCGCAAACTGGATAAGATAACTGGCCTGTTGGCCGATGGTCGCCATGATCCAGTGATGCAGGGCGGGGATCATGTGCCCGCCCATCTCGATCAGGAAGACAGGCAGCGCCAGCAGGATGGCCAGCAGGGTCTGCCGTTTGAGCATCGCAGCCTCGTCCGAGGGCTCCTCGCCCCCGTCCTCGGCGCCTCCCTCGGGGCGGGCAGCATAGCCCGCAGCGGTCGAGACCGCCGCCAGCGCCACCGGATCGGTGCTGCCGGTGACATAGCTGACCCGCGCGGTACGGGTGGCCAGATTGACCTGCGCCGCAACCACGCCGGGCGTGGCGTTCAGCGCCCGTTCGACCCGGCCCACACAAGAGGCGCAGCTGAGCCCTTCGACCGTCAACGTGGTTTCCGACACCTCGGCCGGATAGCCCGCATCCGCCGCCGCCTGGGTCAGCGCGGCGACCGGGCTGTCATGGTGGACCTGCGCCGTCCTGGTGGCAAAGTTGACCGAGGCCCCGGCAACCCCCGGAACCGCCAACAAGGCGCGTTCCACCCGGCCCACACAGCCGGCGCAGCTCATGCCCGTGATCTTCAGCGATGTGGTTTGTGCTGACATGCGACTCGTCCTTGTCCTCTGATCATCCCTCAGATGGGGCTTCCAGTCACGGGAAGGTCAAGAGGGGTGCCGGGAAAATTCTCAGCCGCGTCCGATTTTACTTTCCATCAACCGTTGATAGAGGCCCGGCGACAGCCGGTTGATCCACCAGGCCAGCCATGCCACCCGGCCCACCGGGATCATGTCGCGGCCCCGGTCGAGGCCGTGCAAAATGGTCGCCGCTGCCGCCTCGGGCGTCATGTAGTCCATCCCGTCCGTGGCCGAGCCGGGCCGGGCGATGCCGTCGGGCTGCGCCTGCGCATTGCCCAGATTGGTGGCCACAAAGGACGGCGCCGCGATTTGCACCCGCACCCCATGCGCGCGCTCCTCGGACCGCAACGATTTGAAAAACCCCTCCAGAGCGTGTTTGGACGCGGCATAGGATGTGCGGCTGTATAGCGGCGCGAACCCCGCCACCGAGGAAATCGCCAGATGGGTGCCGCGCGCCTGCCGCACGGGCGACAGCAAGGCGCGGGCCATGTTCACGGCAGCGAAATAGTTGATCTCGAACACCCGGCGATGGCTGGCCTCGTCACTGTCTGCAAACAGGCCGATCTGGGTGATGCCGGCATTATAGACGGCAAGGTCCACCCCTTGCGGCCCGCTGGCAAGGGCGCAGGCCGCGGCCAGCTGGCCGGGATCGGTGAGGTCGCATTGAATGACGCGCTGGGTCTCGCCAGCCTCGATGGTCGAGATATCGCGATCGAGCAGCGTTACATGCCACCCGCGCGCTTGCAGCGTATCCGACAGCGCCCGGCCCAACCCGCCAGCCCCCCCTGAGATCACCGCCCGCTTCACAACCCCACCTCGCGCCGCCAGAGGTCGAAGACCTCGGCGCTGGTCAGCTCGGGTGTATAGCCGAACACCTGTTTCAGCGCGTCATTGGCCAGCACCGGGCGATATTGCAGGAACCGCACCTGTTCGGGCCCATAGCGCGACAGACCCAGCGGCCGCGCGAGCGCGAGTGCCGCTTTCAGGCCACAGGCTGGCAAGCGCAGCACCGGCTTGCCCAGGGCGTGTGCAAGGTCCGAAACCCCCATCACCCCATCGCCCGCCACGTTGAATATGCCCGCTGGCCCATCTCCCGCTGCCCGCGCCAGAATACGGGCCAGATCGCGGGTCCAGATAAAGACAAACGGGCTTTCCGATCCGCGCACCGCCAGCAGGCGGGGTTTGTGAAAGAGGGCGGTAATCTGGTTCTCGGTGCCCGCGCCCAGAACCGTTCCCACCCGCAGCACCACCTGTTCCAGCTCGGGCGCGCTCTGGCGCGCCTGGGCCAGCATCTCCTCGACCTGGCGTTTGTGATCGGCATAGGCGAACTCGGGATTGCCGCGCAGCGGGTCGCTTTCGCGCAGCGGCACCGGGTTGTCGGCGTGATAGCCATAGGCCGCGCCTGACGAGGTGACCACCAGTCGCCGCACCCCGTGCGCCAGACAGGCTTCCAGCACCGCCCGCGTGCCGCCGACGTCGACGCGATGGGCGACCTCGCGCGCCACACCGGGTGACACGATAGAGGCGAGGTGAATGACCACATCCGGCTGAACCTTGGCAATAACCCGGTCAGGGTCATCGCCCGTCACATCCATCTTGAAATAGGGCATACCCTCGGGCAGCGGATCGGGTCGCGCAAGGTCAGTGGCAAAGACCTGCTGGCCGGACAGTTCGGCCAACAACGCCTGTCCCACCATGCCCGCCGCACCGGTGATCAGGATGCGGCTCATCGTCTGGCCTCGGTCCGCGACATCAGCATGGCCAGCCCAAGGCCCGAGATCGCGTGCCAGATCCCCCAGAACGCTGCTGCGACCGCCATGCCGCCCAGCCCGTTGAAGAACGCAAAGATCAGCACGAGGCCAAGGCCCGAGTTCTGGATACCGGTTTCGATCGTCACCGCGCGCCGGTCGTAAGGGGACAGCCGGGTCAGAGTGGCCACAACCCAGCCGCCCCCCAGAGCCAGGGCATTGTGAAGGATCACAAGCCCGGCGACAGCTCCGGCGAAACTCAGGAAGTACCCCCAATTTGCAGCCAGAGCGAGTATGATGAACGCTATGAAAATCCCCATCGACAAGAGTTTCAGCGGCCGCCGAAGCCGGGCGGTCAGGGCAGGGCGGCGCATGTTCAGCGTCACGCCCAGGATCAGTGGCAGGATCAGCATCAGCCCGACCGTGATGGCGATCTGCACAGGGTCGATATGGGTCTCTTGCAGGATGGCGCGGGTCGGGGGATACAGGCTCCCCCACACAGCGATATTGGCGGGTGTTATGATAATGGCGCCCACGGTGGCAAAGGCGGTCATCGACACCGACAGCGCCGCGTTGCCGCCGGCCCGATGGGTGATGAAATTCGAGATATTGCCACCCGGACAGGCCGCCACCAGAATGAGGCCCAGCGCAATCGACGGGTGCGGCGCGGTCAGCCAGACCAATGCAAAGGTAAGCACCGGCAGCACCACGAATTGCGAGAAGAGCCCCACCAGCACCGGTTTCGGTCCGTGCGACAGGCGGCGGAAATCCTCGACCGTCAGGTCGATGGCGATGGAGAACATCACCACCGCAAGGATTGCGTTCAGCAGCATCAGCGAGGCGGGCGAAAAGTTCAGCAGGATATCGTCTATGCCGGTCATGCTCGCGTGTCCTTCAGCCGTTTGATCCATCCGGTCACCGCGCCGCGATAGGTGGCCTTGTCCACGTAATAGGCCATGCGCGCCAGCTTGAGGTAGTTCATGCCGCCGGTCGCCCGTTCAAAGCCTGCCGATTTCTCAGCCTTCAACTCTGCCGCCGCCTTGTTGCCCGTGCGCAGGCCCGTGATATAGCGCGCCACCATCTCGGCTTGTTCATGGCGGCCCTGCCAGCCCAGCCCGCTGGCCTCGATCATGCCCAGAACAAAGAGGTCGTCGCGCTCTGGATGCAGCGCGTTCAAGTAAAGATGCGGCGCGTCGCCCTGCCAGTTCAGCAGGTCGCGCTCGATGAACGGGTAAAACAGCTTGTAGCCCGTGGCCGCGAGGATCATGTCATAGGTCTCGCTGGAGCCATCGGCAAAGATCACCTGGCTTCCGTCGAGACGGTCGATATCGGGACGGATGCGCAGATCGCCATGTCCCGCGTGATATAGGACCAGCGAATTGACCACCGGGTGGCTTTCATACAGCTGGTAGTCGGGCTTGGGGAAGCCGTACTTCTGCGGATCGCCCACGAACCATTTCAGGATCATGCCATCGACCCGCCGTTTCAGCCACATGGGCAGCTTGATCATGCCGCCCAGCGTATCGGCCGGTTTGCCAAAGACATATTTCGGTACAAAGTAGTATCCGCGCCGCATCGACAGGTCGCACATCACCCCGTGATGGATCGCATCCACCGCGATGTCACAGCCGGAATTGCCCGCCCCCACGATCAGCACCCGCTTGCCATCGAATTGCGAGGGGTGGCGGTAGGCCGAGGAATGAATCAGTTCGCCGTCAAATGTTCCCTTGAATTCCGGCATGTTGGGCTCGGATAATGTGCCATTGGCGATCATCACCCCGGCATAGGTTTCCGTGTGCTCCCCCTCTGCGTCGCGCCACGTGACACGCCATCCTTCGCCCGGCCCGCCCAGCGGCTCACACCGCAGCACCTCGGCCCCGAAACGGTAATGTTCGCGCAGCCCAAAGCGGTCGGCGAAGGCGTTGAAGTACCGCTTCAGCTCTCGGTGCGAGGGGTATTCGGCGACCCTGTCCTCCATCGGGAAATCGGTGAACTCGGTCATCCGCTTGGAGGAGATCAGATGCGCGCTGTCATACATGGTCGAGCGGGGCCCGTCGATGTCCCACAGCCCGCCCACATCCGAATGCAGCTCGAACCCATCAAAGGCGATGCCCTGTTCCAGCATCACCTTGGCCATGGCCAGCCCCATCGGACCTGCCCCGATCAGGGCAAATCTGTCGCGCGTTTCTGTCATCGCTGTTCTCCCGTTGCTTTTAGATTGAACGATCGTTCAAAATAAGGCAAGATAATTTGCAAAAGGGATGTTTGTTTTGGAAAAACAACGGCAACGGGCGCCATCGGCGCGGTCCTTGCAGACCAGGGCGCGCATTCTGGATGCGGCGGAGCAGCTCTTTGCCGCGCGCGGATTCGAGGGCGCCTCGATTCGCGATATCGCCAAGGCGGCTGGGGTGCAGGGCGGGCTGGTGGCGCATCACGGCGGTAGCAAGGAAGAGCTGTTTCACCTTGTCGTCTCGCGCCGCGCGGGAGAGTTGTCGCGCATCCGGATCGAGGCGCTGGAGGCGGCGCGGGGGCGAGGCTCGCTCGATCTGGCGACCATCCTTGATTGTTTTATCCGGCCCTATGTGACGCTGGCTCGTGAGGGCGGACCGCATTGGGCCGCCTATGGGCGGCTGCTGGCGCATGTCTCGGCCGATCCGCGCTGGAGCGCGCTGGCGGCAGAGTGTTTCGACCCCACCGCGCAGCGTTTCATCGCAGAGATCGCCGCACTCTACCCCGATGCGGCACCGGGGCAGGCGGCGATGGGGCAGATCTATGCGGTTTCGGCGATGCTGGCCCATGTGTATTCAGCCTGGCGTCTGGACACGCTCAGCCCTGGGGCGGAGGAGGCGGGTACGGATCGGCTGATCGCTTTTGCCACGGCTGGAATTCACGCGGTCATGTCCAGGGTCGCGCCGGAAAAATGACATTTTTCCGGGCCGTTTTCCGGCGCGGAAAACGGCCGCCTGCCGTCAGCGCGCGCGTCGATGCGATGTCAGAGCGCGTCGCCCTCTTGCGGGACCGGTGTATGGTTGAAACTATAGCCGGTGCGGCAAGCCTCTTCCCCGCCCAGCTCTGCGATCCGACGTTGCTGATCGGCAAAGGCGCGGGCGTTCACCGCTTCGGGGTCGCAGATCGCATGCAGGCGGTGCTCGCCTTCGGCCAGCAGCGCGCGCAGGTCGGGATCTCCCTCGGCGCGCGGGGCTAGATCGGTCAGTTCCTGCGGGTCGCGCTCCAGATCGAAGAGTTGCGGTGTCTCGCCGACGTAGTGCACGTATTTCCAGCGCCCCCAGCGCAGCATGAACGTGCCGGTCCGTGAACCGCCGTCATGATATTCGCTGAACCCGGCCCGGTCGAGATCATCGGGCTCAGTGGCAATACTGCGAAGTGACAGGCCGGGCAGGTCCTCGCGCGCCGCAACTCCGCAGACCTCGCGCGCGGTCGCGGCGATGTCGGTGAGGCTGGTACAGGTCGACACGCGATGCCCTGCGGGGATGCCCGGCCCGGCGGCGATCATCGGCACGCCGGCACTGGCCTCGTACATCACCTGTTTGGTCCAGAACCCCTGGTCCCCCAGCATGTCGCCGTGGTCCGAGACATAGATCACCACGGTATTGTCTGCTTGTCCGCTGGCCTCAAGTGTCGCCAGCACCCGGCCCACGCAATCATCCATGAAGGAGGTAAGTCCGTAATAGGCGGCCTTGGCCTCGCGCATCTTCTGAGCGTCGAAATAGGTGTCATAATTGAAGAATTCGCCGATGTTGCGCAACTCGGCATGATCCGGCAGGCCCTGGCCATAGCCCACGGGCAGGTCCATACCGTCTGGATCATAGAGCGCGGACCATTCCTCGGGACAGGTCAGCGGGTAATGCGGGCTGACCAGCGACACGAAGGCGGCCCAGGGCCGCTCTTGCCGGGCCGGGTCGACCAGCCAGGCCTCGACCGCGGCGGTGATGGCGCGGTCATAGTCGGTATAGCTGCTGGCACCCACCCCGACATCCGCGGCCAGTTCAGCGGCGGCGTCATAGGGGGGCGGGTTCTTGCGCAGCAGACCCACGGCCCAGCCGATGCCGCCCACCACATGCATTGGCAGGATCTCCTGCGAAAATCCGTTGTCATCCTCGGACGAGCGGAAATGCAGCTTGCCGATGGAAACGACCTCGCGCCCGGCATCGCGCAGGTCATGCATCCAGCTGCGTGGCTGACCTGCATAGGGCGTGGCGCTGTCCCAATGGCCGGTCCTGTGGATCCAGTCGCCGGTGGCCAGCGCCGCCCGGGTCGGCACGCACATGGGCGAGGGGGTATAGGCGGCATCGAACATGGTGCCCCGTGCGGCCAGAGCATCGAGGTTGGGTGTCTTGACGATGGGATGCCCTGCACATCCCATCGCGTCCTTGCGATGCTCGTCCGAGATGATCACCAGCAGATTGAGCAGCTCTGTCATGTTCGGCCCCTGGTACCATCAGGAGTTTGCTGTCTGTGCATCGCGCAGCAAGCGACGCAAGATCTTGCCCGAGGCAGATTTCGGGATCTCATCCACCACCTGTAACTGGCGCACCTGCTTGTAATGCGCCAGCCGGGTGTCGAGATAGGTCTGCACCTCGGCCAGGCTTGGCCCGGCCTGACCGGCCGCGGCGACGACAAAGGCCAGCGGCACCTCGCCCGCCTCGTCATCGGGGGCGCCGATCACCGCCGCATCCGCGATGGCAGGGTGGGTCAGCAGCGCCGCCTCGACCTCGGCCGGTGCGACCTGGAACCCCTTGTACTTGATCAACTCCTTCAAGCGGTCGGTGATATAAAGGAATCCGTCCTCGTCGAAATGGGCGATGTCGCCGGTGCGCAACCAACCGCCCTCGACGATGGTGGCGCGGGTGGCGGCCTCGTTGTTGAGATATCCCTTCATTACCTGCGGACCCCGTATCCACAATTCTCCATCCTCGCCCTGCGGCAGGTCGGCGCCGGTCTCGGGGTCGACGATGCGGCACTCGGTGTTCGATATCGCCACGCCCGAGGCGCCCGGCTTGCCCTCTCCACGTGGCGAGACATGACTGACCGGGCTTAGCTCGGTCATGCCATACCCTTGGTTCACTTTTGCACTGATGCGCCCCCCCAGAGCCTCGGCCACGTCGCGGCCCAGCGGGGCTGCGGCGCAGAACACCTGTTCGACGCAGGACAGGTCGTAATTGGCCACCACCGGATGCTTGGCCAGCGCAATGGCGACCGGTGGAACGATCCAAAGCCGGGGCGTGCGGTACCGGGACACGCAGTCCAGATACTGCTCCAGATCGAAGCGCGGCAGTGTCACAAGACCGCCACCGCCGGTCAGGTATATGTTCATCAGCACCTGCAAGCCGTAGATATGGAAGAACGGCAGAAAGGCGGTGGTCATCTCGCCCGGGTTCAGGTCGGCAGGCAGCAGCGTCTGGTCGATATTCACCACGAGGTTGCGATGGGTCAGCATCACCCCCTTGGGCATACCGGTGGTGCCCGAGGAATAGGGCAGCACCACCACATGCTCGGCCACGTCGACGGGCACCTGTTGCTCAATCGGTGTGCCCATCAGCGCGCCGAATGACAGCATGCCCTCTGGCGCGTCTCCGACCACCACGATCCGGTCGACATCGGTGCCCTCGATTGCAGCGCGTGCAGTGTCCAGAAAAGCCGGAATGGTCACCAGAACCTGCGCCCCGGCGTCTTTTAGCTGATGATGTACCTCGGGCGCGGTATAGGTCGGGTTGATCGTGGTGATGGTGCCGCCGGCCCAGGCGACGCCGTGAAAGGCGATGCAATATTCCGGCAGGTTCGGCAGCATCAGCCCGACGCAAGTGCCCGCACCCATCCCGCGCTCGGTCAGGCCCCCGGCCAGGGCCTTGACTGCGTGGATGAATTGAGCGCCGCTATAGCTGCGCCCGCTGGGTCCATCGATCAGGATGGTCATCTTTGGGTCGATCCCCTCGAACACCCGTTCGGTGACGGTCTTGTCGCTCAGGGCGACATCCTCGAATCTGCTCTTGATAATGGTCATTTGAAATTCTCCCCCTGAAGCCGGGCGCTGCCCGGTCAGATCATGCTAGAGGCAGGCAGGTTATTTCCAAAGGAATAACACGGGGTGCCCGGCAAACGAACTTGCGCTTCGTTGCCGAACCTCCTATAGAGCGCACGTCGATAAGGCGATTTGAGCCATAAAATAATGAGACGAGCAGGGTCGGGAGCATCCGGCCCTCTTTGTTTTGTGGTAACAAGACCGGATCGTCTGACCAATCCGTGCCGCCCCGGCGGACATCAAACAAGACCGGCGGAGACAACCGCTCGGCCAGCAAAAACCGAACTGAAAAGGAAATCAACGCCGCATGGCTAACGCATCCATGGAGGAATTCGAAGCCCTCCTTAACGAAAGCTTCGAAATGGACACCCCCGAAGAGGGATCGGTTGTCAAAGGCAAGGTCATCGCGATCGAAGCGGGCCAGGCCATCATCGACGTCGGCTACAAGATGGAAGGCCGCGTCGAGCTGAAAGAATTCGCAAATCCCGGCGAAGCGCCTGAGATCTCGATCGGCGACGAGGTAGAAGTCTACCTGCGTGCCGCCGAGAACGCCCGTGGCGAAGCTGTCATCTCGCGCGAGATGGCCCGCCGCGAAGAGGCCTGGGACCGTCTGGAAAAAGCCTATGCCGACGACCAGCGCGTCGAAGGCGCGATCTTTGGTCGCGTCAAGGGTGGCTTTACCGTCGATCTGGGCGGTGCTGTGGCCTTCCTGCCCGGCAGCCAGGTCGACGTGCGCCCCGTGCGCGATGCTGGCCCGCTGATGGGTCTGAAACAGCCATTCCAGATCCTGAAAATGGACCGTCGCCGTGGCAACATCGTCGTGTCGCGCCGCGCCATCCTGGAAGAAAGCCGCGCCGAACAGCGCGCCGAAGTCATCGGCAACCTGACCGAAGGTCAGACCGTCGACGGCGTGGTCAAGAACATCACCGAATACGGTGCATTTGTTGACCTGGGCGGTGTGGACGGCCTGCTGCACGTCACCGACATGGCATGGCGTCGCGTCAACCATCCCAACGAGATCCTGAACATCGGCGAGACCGTCAAGGTCCAGGTGATCAAGATCAACAAGGACACCCACCGTATCAGCCTGGGCATGAAGCAGCTCCAGGAAGATCCGTGGGATCTGGTCGGTGCCAAGTATCCGCTGGAATCGGTGCATACCGGCCGCGTGACCAACATCACCGACTACGGCGCATTCGTCGAGCTGGAGCCGGGCGTCGAAGGCCTGGTGCACGTCTCGGAAATGTCCTGGACCAAGAAGAACGTTCACCCCGGCAAGATCGTTTCGACCAGCCAGGAAGTGGAAGTCATGGTTCTGGAGATCGACAGCGCCAAGCGTCGCGTGTCGCTGGGCCTGAAACAGACCATGCGCAACCCGTGGGAAGTCTTTGCCGAGACCCATCCCGAGGGCACCGTGGTCGAGGGCGAGGTCAAGAACATCACCGAATTCGGTCTGTTCATCGGCCTTCCGGGCGACATCGACGGCATGGTTCACCTGTCCGACCTGTCCTGGGACGAGCGCGGCGAAGACGCGATCCAGAACTATCGCAAGGGTGACGTGGTCAAGGCCGTCGTCTCCGAAGTCGATATCGACAAGGAACGCATCTCGCTGTCGATCAAATCGGTGGGCGGCGACAAGTTCGCCGAGGCCGTGGGCGGCGTGAAGCGTGGCTCGGTCATCACCGTGAACGTCACCGCGATCGAGGATGGCGGCATCGAGGTGGAATACGAAGGCATGAAATCCTTCATCCGCCGTTCGGACCTGTCGCGCGACCGTGCCGAACAGCGCCCCGAGCGCTTCTCGGTCGGTGACAAGGTGGATGTCCGCGTCACCAACGTCGACAGCAAGACCCGTCGTCTGGGCCTGTCGATCAAGGCACGCGAGATTGCCGAAGAGAAAGAGGCCGTGGAACAGTACGGCTCGTCCGACTCGGGTGCATCGCTGGGCGATATCCTGGGCGCGGCGCTGAAGGGCGACAACTAAGTCCTTCGCCGGCCTAAAGACAACAAAGAGCCCCGCAGGAGCGATCCTGCGGGGCTTTTCCGTTCTGACAGGGGCTTGATGTGGTCTATCCGAAAATCGACCAGCCCGTTGCCCGTGCCAGCTGTTCGACCGCCAGCGTGCCAAGAGCGGAATTGCCATGTGGGTTCAGCCCGGGCGACCAGACCGCGATCGAGGCCCGGCCAGGCGCGATGACCAGAATGCCACCGCCGACCCCACTCTTGCCGGGCAGACCGACGCGATAGGCGAAATCTCCCGACCCGTCATAGTGGCCGCAGGTCAGCATTAGAGCATTGATCCGGCGTACACTGGCGCGCGAGATCAGTGAAGGCGCGGTTTGGCCCCCGACGAGGAACCGGCCAGCCATAGCCAGTTGGCGCGCTGTCATTTCTATCGCGCATTGGTGGAAGTAGGTGCCGCAGGTCAGTTCCGGGCTGTTTACGAAATTGCCATGCGCCGCAAGGAAATGCGCCAGCGCCATGTTGCGGTGGCCGTGATCGGTTTCAGAGCGCGCCACAGACTCGTCGATATGGATGTTCTCATCATCCGCGGCGGCCCGCACGAAACGCAGGATTTCGCCCAGAACCTCTCGGGGTTGATGGCCCGCAAGAATTGCGTCGGTAACCACTAGCGCGCCTGCGTTGATAAACGGGTTGCGAGGTATGCCGCCCTCGTGTTCGAGTTGCAGGATCGAATTGAAGGGCTGCCCGGACGGCTCCCGACCGACCCGCTGCCAAAGCCTGTCTCCCAGTCGACCAAGGGCCAGGGCCAGGGTGAAGACCTTGGAAACCGACTGAATGGAGAACGGCGTATCCGCATGTCCCGCGGCAAAGCAGCGGCCGTCGGCCAGGGCCAGCGCGATGCCGAACTGGCCAGGGTCAACCGAGGCAAGTTCGGGGATGTAATCGGCGACACGGCCCTTGTCGGCGATGGCGAGCATCCCTGCCTCGATCCCCTCGAGAAGGGTGTTGTAGTCCATATCGTCGATATCTCCTCGCGCGTGGTTGGAAAGGCTCATACCTCTATCCTTGCCAGCTGGCAAAACCGAACTTGGTGCAGTGGCCTGGTTGAACGGGCCGACCTGTCGCTGGTGCGGAGTGCTGCGAATCAAGAGGCTTTGCATGCGCAGCAATCGGTCTTGGCAAGGCTCCGGCAGGGGGTCTCGTCCCGGAATCCGGGCCCATCGCCCTGCTGAATGACAGCTCTGTTGACGGTTAATTGTGGGCAAATGGCGAAATATGGCTTGGCCGCAATCGGTAACCTGTTTCCGCAGAAGGGTTTTCTGCCTATAGTCCCTGACATAAGAATGACGACCTTTGGCGTTGGGAGGGCCAGGCGCATGATCCGTTCGGAACTGATCCAGAAGATTGCCGATGAAAATCCGCACCTCTATCAGCGGGATGTCGAGCGGATCGTGAACACAGTGTTCGAAGAAGTCACCGATGCCATGGCACGCGGGGACCGGGTCGAACTGCGCGGCTTCGGCGCTTTCTCGGTCAAGAAGCGGGACGCGCGCATTGGTCGCAATCCCAGAACCGGCGATACAGTCCATGTAGAGGAAAAGCACGTGCCGTTCTTCAAGACCGGCAAGCTGCTGAGGGATCGCCTGAACGGAAAAGCCTGACCCATGATGCGCTATATTCGCTACGCCTTTCTTGCAACGCTTGGGATCGTGCTGGTTTCGGTGTCGCTGGCCAATCGCCAGATGGTGACGCTGAGCCTGCTGCCCGAAGACCTGGCCCATCTGCTGGGGGTCAACTTCTCGTTGACGCTGCCGCTGTTTCTGGTGGTGCTGGGGGGGATCGCGGCGGGCGTGGTGATAGGTTTCGTCTGGGAATGGCTGCGCGAGCACAAGCATCGCCGCACGGCGGATGTAAAGCACCGCGAGGTGCGTAAGCTCGAGCGTGAAGTCAAGTCGCTCAAGAAGAAGCAGAACGAGGGTAAGGACGAGGTCCTGGCGATTCTCGATGATGCCGCTGCCTGATCGCTGAAATGGGTGACGACATTCGCGTCAAGATTTGCGGGCTGACCGATCCAGAACAGCTGCGTGTCGCCGTTGAGGCGGGGGCGCGATACGTCGGCTTCGTGTTCTTTGCAAGATCACCCAGGCACCTGCCGGTGGACCGAGCGGTTGAACTGGCGGTGTCGGTCCCAGTTGGGGTGGCCAAGGTGGCATTGGTGGTGAATCCAACCGATGCGGACCTGGACGCCATCACCGCCGCCGTTCCGCTCGACATGCTTCAGCTTCACGGCAAGGAAAGTCCTGCGCGCGTGACCGAGGTGAAGGCACGCTATGGTCTGCCAGTCATGAAGGCGATCGGGGTGGCCGAGGCAGCCGATCTGGCGCAGATCGACCTCTATTCCGATGTGGCGGACCAGTTGCTGATAGACGCCAAGCCGCCGTCAGGTGCGGACCTGCCCGGTGGCAACGGGCTGGCCTTTGACTGGCGGCTGCTGGCGGGGCGGAAGTATTGGCGCAAGCCCTGGAT
>NZ_JBXWRD010000018.1:0-69931 GCF_059612725.1 Ruegeria sp. YKSF070
GAACGTGATCGTCGAAGAGGGGCTGTATGACCAGGCCTATATCGACCAGTTCACCGAGAACTGGGAGGAGATGAAGGCGCATCTGGCCGACTACACGCCCGAGAAGATGGAACCCATCTGCGGCATCGCGGCCGGTGAGCTGCGCGACGCGGCGCGGACATTTGCGGCGGGCAAGGCGGGCATGATCTTCTGGGGCATGGGCGTCAGCCAGCATATCCACGGCACCGACAACTCGCGCTGCCTGATCTCCCTGGCGCTGATGACCGGCAATGTGGGCAAGCCCGGCGCGGGCCTGCACCCCCTGCGCGGTCAGAACAACGTGCAGGGCGCCTCCGATGCGGGGCTGATCCCGATGTTCCTGCCCGATTACCAGTCGGTCACCGATGACGGCGTGCGCTCGGCCTTTACCTCTGTCTGGAACTCGGGCGACTTCTCGAACCAGAAGGGGCTGACCGTGGTCGAGATCATGCATGCGATCCATGATGGCGACATCAGGGGCATGTATATCCTGGGCGAGAACCCGGCCATGTCCGACCCCGATGTGGATCACGCGCGCGCCGCGCTGGCGATGCTCGACCACCTGGTGGTGCAGGATATCTTCCTGACGGAAACGGCGAATTATGCCGATGTGATCCTGCCCGCCAGTGCCTGGGCGGAAAAGACCGGCACCGTGACCAATACCAACCGCCAGGTCCAGATGGGCCGCCCCGCCGTGGCGCCCCCGGGCGAGGCGCGCGAAGACTGGTGGATCGAGGTGGAACTGGCCAAACGCCTGGGCCTCGACTGGAATTACAGCCACCCCAGCGAAGTGTTTGCCGAGATGAAGCGCAACATGAAATCGCTCGACAACATCACCTGGGACCGGCTCGAGGGCGAGGCGGTGACCTATCCCTCGCTCAGCCCCGAAGACCCGGGCCAGGCCATCGTCTTTGGCGACGGCTTCCCGCGCGCCAACAAGCGGGCCCGCTTCACCCCGGCGAAGATCGTCGAACCCGACGAGCGCCCGGATGCGGACTATCCCTTTGTGCTGATCACCGGGCGGCAGCTGGAACATTGGCATACCGGCTCGATGACCCGGCGCGCCACCGTGCTCGACGCGGTCGAACCCGAGGCCAACTGCTCGATGCACCCAGCCACCCTGCGCGCCATGGGCATCGAGCCCGGCGACACGATCCGCCTCACCACACGGCGCGGCAGCGTCCAGGTCATGGTCCGCGCCGACCGCGCCATCGCCCAGGACAACGTCTTCCTCCCCTTCGCCTATGTCGAAGCCGCCGCAAACATCCTCACAAACGCGGCCCTCGACCCTTACGGCAAAATACCAGAGTTCAAATACGCAGCCGTAAGGGTCGAAAAGGTCGAGGCATTGGCGGCAGAGTAGGTCCATTGCGAGGCTCCGCCTCGCGCTCCGGAGTATTTTGAACCAGAAAGAAGCGGCACCGCGCATATGCTTCTTTCTGGTCAAAAATACCTCCGGGGGTGAGGCCCGCAGGGCCGAGGGGGCAGCGCCCCCTTTGCGTCTTGTCGGGCGTTGCGGGGCCGCCTAACCTGCGCCGGGCATGCCCAGAGGAGTGCTCATGTCCCGTCGCTTTGTCGATCTCTCCGTGCCACTGGAAACCGGTATCGTTTCCGACCCGCCGATCATGTTGCCCGAGATTGAGTATCTCACCCATGATCAGACCGCCGAACAGGTGATGTCCTTCTTTCCGGGGCTGAAACGCGAGGATCTGCCGGGCGGTGAGGGCTGGGCGGTGGAGCGGCTCCGCGTTGCGACCCATAACGGCACCCATCTGGACGCGCCGTATCACCACCATTCGACGATGAACAACGGCGAGCGGGCGATCACCATCGACGAGGTGCCGCTGGAGTGGTGTTTCAACCCCGGGGTCAAGCTGGATTTTCGCCATTTCCCGGATGGTTACGTTGTCAGCGCCGAAGATGTCGATGCCGAGCTGGAACGCATCGGGCATGTGCTTCAACCGCTAGATATCGTGGTGGTCAATACCTCGGCCGGGGCGCGCTATGGTCAGCCGGATTATCTGATCAAGGGCTGCGGCATGGGGCGCGCGGCGACGCTCTATCTGACCGAACGCGGCGTGCGGGTGACCGGAACCGATGCCTGGTCCTGGGACGCCCCCTTTCCCCTGACCGCGCGGGCCTATGCCGAAAGTGGCGATGCTTCGATCATCTGGGAGGGGCACCGCGCCTCGATGGAGATCGGCTATTGCCACATGGAAAAGCTGGCGAACCTGGACCAGCTGCCGCCCTCGGGCTTCACCATTTCCTGTTTTCCGTTCAAGATCAAAGGCGCAAGCGCGGGGTTCACCCGCGCGGTGGCGATATTCGAGGATTGAGCGCGATGGTGGAAATGACCCCGCAGAGCGGCCATGACGGCCCCTATCCGGCGCCGGTCGAAGTGCGTGGCTTCGTTGTGCGGCCGGAGTGGATCGACTATAACGGGCATATGAACGTCGGCTATTACGGCGTGGCCTTCGATCAGGCGCTGGACGTGATGCTCGAAGAGCAACTGGGGCTTGGCAAGACCTATGTCGAAACCGCCGGGGCCGGCCCATATATTCTGCAATCGCATGTTCAATTCCGACGCGAGCTGCTTGAGGGCGAAGCGTTCCACCTGCGGTTCCGCCTGCTCGACCATGATGCCAAACGGCTGATCTATTTCGGCGAGATGTATGCGGACCGGGACAGTGCGCTTTGCGCCACGCAAGAAGCGTTGATCATGAATGTCAGTCAAGAGACAGGGCGCGGTGCGACGTTTCCCGATTGGGCGCGCACGAGGCTGGCGCGGATGCAGGCAGATCATCAGGTGCTTCCCGTGCATCCGGCGGTGGGCGCGGCGCTTGGTCTGCGGCGCTAACCGCGAGCCGTCGGGCCGACATCGATCGCCGGTCTCGGCCAAATGTTTCGCGGATGCGGCGGGCTGCTGAAACATGCCAAGGACAGGCAAATTCGTGGCAAATTCAAGGCAGATTTATCGGGGCTGAAACCGGTCCGGGAACAATCCTTGCACGGTCGCGGGATTGGAGCGCGAGGAGACTGCAATGGCGGGCCGATCGCCGCGAATGCTGCGGGCGAATCGGGCATCATGTTATCGAAAGGGGGCATTGGCCCGGCTGAAAGACGTGTGGATGTATCGAGGGGACGGGTAAAAGGGAACGAGGGCATGGCAGACACTGGCACTTTCGACCGGCTGAACCGCATAGTCGAAACGGCCCAGGCGCGGTTCGGTCGCCCGGTCCGCAAGGTGACCGCGCCCGGCGGCGAGGGGCGCTCCAGCTTTCGACTTCATTTCGACGAGATGGATGTCATCGCAACGTTGCGCCCCGATGTCCGGCGTACTCATCTGGAGGCATTCGTTCTGGAGCGTCTGCATGCGCAATGCGATGACCTGCCCGAATGCCTTGGCCTGGTGGGCGAAGTCATGTTCCAGTCGGATGTGGGGCGTCGTCGCTTGAACCGGGAAATCGTGCGGCACGAGGGCAAGGACCAGCTGGACCTTGCCGCAGAGGCGGTCGCGGCGATCTTTCGTATCCAGTGCGCGGCGCGGCGTACCGACTTGCACAAGACGTTACCGCGTCTTGGTGCACATGACGGATGGGCCGCCAGTCTGGTCGATGCGGTGGATGCGTTGCAGCCCTATTCGATGGGGATCGACGCTCGGTTCGACCGCGCGGCCGCCGCTGGGCGTCTGGCTTGTTCAGGCCGGCAATTCGTGAAGTGGGATTGCCGCTCGGGCAATGCGGCGCTGGACCGTACCGGGCAGCTGAGGTGGTTCGATTTCGAGTATTGCGGCCTGCGCCACGGGGCCGAGGATTTTGCCTGGCTCATCGGTGACGAGGCCTGGCCCATCGCGCCCGATCAGATGGTCGATGTGATGATAGATGCCTTCGATCCTGGCTGCGGTCACCGGATCGACGCCTATCTGGACTATCTCTCGGTCTACCTGACCTTTCATTGCGCGCAGCGGTTCAAGCTGATCGTGAAAGAGGCGAGGAAACGCGGCTGGTTGTCCAAGGAGCGGGTCCGTAGATATGACGATGCCGGGGTGCATCCCGAGTTCGCCATGCAGATATGCAGGGTCGGCGCCTATTTCGCCGCGCAATCGCCGGTGACCGCGCCGCTTGCACGTAATTTCGACGCAGCCGTCGACAGTTTCCGGGCGATCCTCAGGGAAGGACGCTCGCTCAAAAGCGCATGACGATGGATGGTGCACCGGATTTCGCGGCCAGTGTTTCGGCAAGCGGCAGGCTCCGGGTCGAGCCGGTCGAAAGGGATGAGGCATTCCTCGCCCTGCGCGACAGATGGCGTGCGCTGGAGGCACGCGACCCCGAAGGCACCGTATTTCTGTCCTGGGACTGGTTGGCGCAGGTCTTTGCCGACAATCCGGGACGCTGGCGGGTTATGGCCGTCTGGCATGGCCCGCGCCTGGTCTGTGTACTGCCGCTGAGTTACCGCCTGCGCTGGAGCCGCGGTCGGCAAGAGTTCCAGACCGAGATCGAGGCGGGTGGCCGACTGGTTCGGAGCGAGTATACCGGTTTTCTCTGCGAACCGGGATACGAGGATATCGCGGTCGACGCGCTGGCCGAGGCCTTGCGGCGGCAGCCCTGGGCGCGGATGTCCTTGCGATATGATGGTTCGCGGTCGCGTTCGGCCAAGTTCATGTCCGCTTTTGCAGGCACGGCCTATTCGGTGAGCGCTAGGCAGCATCTTATCAACAACGGGCAGACCGACACCCTCATCTGTCCCCGCGTGACGCTTCCCGGGGATTACGAGACCTGGTTGACCAACGGTCCCGGCAAGAACACCCGCCAGAAAATCCGCCGCTATTCTCGGCGCTACTTGGTCAGCGGCGACTACACCTTGAGCCACGATCCGGGTTCAGCGCTGAAATCGGATATTGGTGCGATGCTGCGGCTGTGGATGCGCAAATGGGCACCGGTCAAGGGCGCCCGGATAGCGCGGCTGTTGGCGGAGAACTACCTTCGCGTCCTTACGACGGCTAGCCGGCTGGGCCTGCTTTACCTGCCGGTCCTGCGATGCGAGGGGCGGGTGATCGGCGCACTGGGTCACATCCTGGACCCTCGTATGAAACGGGTGCATTTCATCCTTGCCGGCAGGGACGAAACGGTAACGGGCAATTTCATCGGTCCGCTGCTGCATTCACAGGCAATCGGCTGGGCCATCGACCGGGGCTACGAGGTCTATGATTTCGGCCATGGAAACGAAGCCTACAAGTTCAGCTTTGGCGCGCAGCCCGAAACGGTCTCGTCTTTCTCGATCATGCCCGTCAGCTTGCCGGGCCCGGTGGGGGTGCTTGATCCGATTTGCCGGCGACAGGCGCTGGCGCGGCTCCTCTCCTTTGTGGACGCGGGCGAGCTCGACAGTGTCGCCGCCGGATGCCAACAGTTGTTGCAGCTGGAAAGGGCTGGCACCGACCAGCGGTCGGCCCTTGCTGATCTACCCTAGAGCGTGGCGGTAAGTTCCTCGGGCGCGGGCGTGACGTACCGGCAAATACCTGGAAACAAAGCTGGTGCATGAAAGTGCCGCCATGTTTTCGACACATTCCCGAACGGATTTGCTAAGATCGATTTCTGTAAGGGCTGGTCCCGATTCCCGATGTGGATGGTTGCCAAACTAGAGACAATCCGTATCCGTGCGATCCATTGGTTCGCGCCAAAACTGGAAATAGTCGAAATTCTAGGCGGTTGCTGGCGGAAACAATCTGTTGACGCGGAATTTCTTAAAATTATCCAGACAGATGCTAGGTTCGAACATGGCAGAAGTATGGCGGAACTTTGCCAAGTCGATATCCGGTTTGACCGTGCGTAGGGCACGGCAAGCCGGGGTCGGGACACCGCCGAATGAACCGGGGCCAGCTGCCTGGTCCCGCCTGTAAGTAAAGAGTTGTCTGCGAGGTCGCGGCGCAGGGGTTCAGCGCCGGACACTCGCTCCAGGTATCCCACGTAGGGGGGGACATGAAGGACTATATCCACACCGCTTCGCTGGCGGTTCCGGTGCCGGTGGTATCTGGCCCGCCCATTCGGGCCAGGAGTGCGCTGGAAGCAGCGCTGCTGCCTGCCGACACGAACGCACCTCTGGAGAAGCGGGTGGAAGCCTTTTCTCCGGTCAAGGGTGTCTATGCGACGGTCGGCAAGCGGTGCCTGGATGTAGCCTTCATTCTCCTTACTCTTCCGGTTGCACTTGTCATCATCGGGCTGTGCGCGCTGGCGCTGCGGCTGGAAGGGGGCAGCGCTTTCTATCGCCAGCCCCGGTTGGGCCGCAACGGCAAGCAGTTCCATATTCTCAAGCTGCGCACCATGGTGATGGATGCAGATGCCCGGCTGGAACGGATGTTGGCAGAAAACCCGGCGATGCGCGCCGAATGGGACGCCACGCAAAAGCTGAAGAATGACCCGAGGATTACTCGGGTCGGAAACTTCCTTCGGTGCACCTCTCTCGACGAGTTGCCGCAGCTGTGGAACGTGTTCAAGGGCGATATGAGCCTGGTCGGCCCGCGCCCGATGATGCCCGATCAACTGCCGCTTTACGGCGCAGCTGACAGCTATTTCGCGCTGCGGCCCGGAATCACCGGTCTTTGGCAGGTGTCCGAGCGCAACAACTCCCGCTTCGACTATCGGGCCAAGTCCGATGCCGAATATGCGGCGAAGCTGTCCCTCGCGGGCGATCTTTCCCTGCTGCTGCGGACCACGTCGGTTGTGGTGCGCCGTACCGGGTACTGAGTTTAGGTGT
Source organism: Ruegeria sp. YKSF070 (assembly GCF_059612725.1). Classification (NCBI taxonomy): domain Bacteria; kingdom Pseudomonadati; phylum Pseudomonadota; class Alphaproteobacteria; order Rhodobacterales; family Roseobacteraceae; genus Ruegeria; species Ruegeria sp. YKSF070. Next base: position 6,769 of record NZ_JBXWRD010000018.1, read on the forward strand.
AAATTCATAGTTTGGGAGCCTAATTATGGCGTATCATGACAGGGACTTGGCTCCGGAAACTGAAACGGTTGCATTGATGAACGACCAGACCACCGGCATCGGCAAGCGTAGCGCGGCAGAGCGTCCGTTCCGCCGCAAGGCCGCTTTGCGGGCCGATGCGGCAGCACCACGGGTCGAAAAGGTGCTGTCACCAAAGGCGCCGCCCATCGCCGAACCTGCGCCGGCTGGGATGCTGCCCGCCACTTTGCCTGAACCGTGGGATCGTCTGCACGCGACGCCTCTGGGATTGGGGCGTCGACAGGCCGGGCAAATGCCGCTGGTGAATCTTCATCGCTCGGATCCCGCGGCCAAGGCGTTTGACGTCTTGCGCACCCGCCTGTTGCAGACGCTCAAGGCGCGCGGTTGGCACAGGATTGGTGTGGTGGCCCCCACGCGTGGCTGCGGTGCCAGCTTTACGGCCGTGAATCTCGCGCTCAGTATCGCGCGGGTACCGGAAAGCCGGACCGTGCTGCTGGACATGAACATGCGCGAGCCGGGGTTGGCGGGGGCGCTGGGGTTGACTGCGAGGGGGGACATGCGCGCCCTGCTGCGCGGCGATGTCTCCTATCTCGACCACCTGACCCGGTGCAGCGGCACGCTGGCCGTGGGGCTGGGCGCCGGCATTTCGGGCGATGCCTCGGAGTTGCTGCAAGCGCCGGCCTGTGGCGAAGTGCTGGATCTGATCCAGACCGATCTGAACCCGGATGTGGTGATCTGCGATCTGCCAGCGATCCTGGCCCATGACGATCTGGCGGCCTTCCTGCCACGGCTCGACGGGGTGTTGCTGGTCGCCGACGGTACCCAGACGACCGCCGAGCAGATCCGCCGCTGCCAGCAGGTGATCGGCGAGACAACACCGCTTTTGGGTGTCCTCCTGAACCGAGCGCGCGGCTCGGGCGCTGAAAACTACGCGGTCTGACCTTCGTTTTTGCCCGGAACTGCCTTATTTTCGTCGGTATGCCATGGTCTGTTGCCCCTGCATACAGGCATGGTTTGGTATCAGCGAGTTGAGTGACAGGCATGGGGCCGATCTATTCTTTGGAAGACATCCTGGACATGATCCGCAGGCGTGCGCGGTTCATGCTGGCTGTCATCGTGATCGGGACCACGCTGTCGCTGGTTCTCGCCATGATGCAAAAACACGAATACGAGGCCTATGAAGTTATCCAGATCGCGCGCCCGGTGGTCTCCGACGAACTGGCGCGCAGCACGGTCGAGGGATCCTCGGCGCGGCGTCTGCAATTGATCCAGCAGGTCCTGACGACCCGTGGCACCATGCTGGAGATCATCGACAAATACGGTATCTATGCCGATATCCCCGCGCTCAAGCCGCAGGCCAAGGTGGATATGCTGCGCACCGCTGTCCGGATCGAAGGCGTCGCCGCCGCGCGCGAGGGGTTCTCTGACGACGGCACCATCTCGGTTCTGACCATCACCGCCCGGATGCCAACCGCCGTACTGGCGCAACAGGTGGCGCATGAATTCGGCCAACGCACCGTCGAACTAAGCAAGCGCACGCGGATCGAGAATGCCCGTGCCACGCTGGCCTTTTTCGATGAGCAGGCCGCAGCGTTGGAGGCCGATATAGAGGCGCTTGAAGGCGAGGTCGAGGATTTCCGCAGCCACAACCAGTTGGCGCTGCCCGGCGTTCTGGATGCCCGGCGCGATGAAATCGCCACCATCAACGGTGGCTTGCTCGACATCGCGCGCGAGCGGATCGAGATCGAGCGCGCGATGCAACTGGCCGATCAGAGCGAACGCCCCGCCACCGCAGAGCGGCTGAAGAAGGACTATCGCGAGCAGCTGGCCACGCTGGACGCGCAGCGGGCGTTGCTGGACAGCCGCAAGCGCGACCTGGAATCCCAGATCGAGACCAGCCCCGAGGTCGAGCGCATGCTGGGCACCTATGATCGCCGGCTGGAGCAGTTGCAGGACCAATTGAATCAGGTCTCGACCCGCCGTAGCGAGGCCGAGATGGGCTTTCTCATCGAGGCCGAACGTCAGGCTGAACGCCTGACCGTGATCGAAGAGGCCGCGATCCCCGATTATCCCGTCACCGAAAGCCGCAAGAAAAAAGCCATTCTTGGCGCGGCCGCCAGTTTCGTCGTCGCCTTTGCGCTGGCCGTGCTGATGGAGATGCGCCACCCGGTCCTGCGCAGCGCTGCACAGCTGGAGCGTGAACTGGGCTTTCGTCCGGTGGTGACGGTGCCATATCTCGATACTGAAAGACGGGCACCCTCGCTCTGGTCTAGGGTAACGTCCCTGTTCCGTCGCCGTCAGACCCCGGCGGAATAGGCGTCGCGCTTAGAGCGCCGCCAGCGGCGCAATCTCGGCCCAATGAAACCGGATCACGGTGGCCGCGGCGGCCCCGCCCAGCACAATCGCGATGATGTCGTGCCGCAGGTCGCGGGCGCCGTATTTGCCAGTCAGCCACAACACAGCGGGATAGGTGGCGAGCGTCGCCGCCGCCAGCGACAGGATAGCCCCCAGCAGACCAAAGGCCCAGATCCCCAGCAGGATCGCGCCCACCTGCATCAGCGCCCGAACAAGCATCAGCGTGAAATAGGACAGGCTGTCTCCCCGCGCCAGCGCGACGATGTCATAGGTCACGACGATCAGTTGCGGGATGAAGGCAAGTGAAATCAGCGTCACCATTGGCCCGGCCAGTTGGTAGCGCGGGTCATAGAGCAGGTCGACCAGCTGTGGACCGGCCAGCGCCACTGCTACCAGAGGCATCCCGACACCCAGCGTCACACCTGTCCGCAACCGTGCCAGCCGGCGCCAGTTGGCGATATCGGTATCGGGAGGATGATCGCGATAGACCGGCAGCATGATGCGCCCGACCACGGCCATCCCCAGCATGATCGGGAAACTGCCCAGGAAATAGCCGATATTGTAGATACCCAGCATCTCCATCGTCAGGTAGCGGCCCAAGATCGCCCGGTCGCCCTGGCTGATCACAAAGGTTAGTGCGGTGGACAGGAAGATCCATTTGCCGAACCGCATCAGCTCGGACCGGGCCGCCGGTTCCCAGCGGAACCGGTTGGTGTCACCCGGCAACAGGAAATGGGTCAGGACCAGTTTGGCCAGCGCCGTGATCACACCCCCCAGTGCCAGCGCCATGACCGAGCGTGTGGCAATCGCCAGCGCCGCCATCGCGCCAATGCCGATCAGCTGGCTGATCAGGTCCAGCACGGTGAGACGCCCGACTATCAGGTGCCTGTGCGCGGTTTCGATCCGGGTCGGGAAAAAGCCCGAGATCAGCAGCGCCACCGCCGCCACCGGCAGATAGGTGGTCAGATCGGGTTCGTCGTATATTCGCGATACCGGCACCGCCAGCAGGCAGGCCACCGCGAACAGCCCGATACCCCGCCCCACCTGGATGGTCCAGGCGGTGTTCAGGAAATCGGGGTCGTCGCCGCGCGGGTTCTGTGCGATGGCCGGGCCGATGCCGACATCGGAAAACAGGTTCAGGCCGACCACAACCACCGTGACCAGCGTCATCAGGCCAAAGGCCTCAGGGTATAGAAGCCGGGTCATCAGCAGGTTCGCCGCCAGCCTGAGTGCCTGGCTGCCGCCATAGCCAACCATCAGCCACGAGGCGCTGCGCAGGACGCGGGCCATCAGGCCGGAACCGTGAAAGGCGGAAAGAAGGCGGGACATGCAGGAACTCTGTTGGCGGCACATCGGGCCGGATTGTCGCCACGCTAGGGACGAGGGACGGGCGGGTCAATTGGAGCGCGCCCTGCCGCGTTGTGCTTGTGGCCCGGGATCCACAGGCGATGGCTTGCCGGGTGTCGGGATGTGGTCCACCGCTAGGCAGCGATGGGTTCATCGGGTTAGGACTGACGGAACGTTTCTCAACCGGATAACCGTTCTCGTGATCATCGCCTATGTTCTGAACACATATCCTCAGCCTTCGCACAGTTTCATCCGGCGCGAGATTCAGGCTCTGGAGCGACAGGGGCATCAGGTCGTGCGGCTGGCGATGCGCCGGGCAGACACACCACTGGTTGATGCGAGAGATCGGGCAGAGGCGGCGAAGACCACCTATGTGCTCGACAGGGGGGCGTTGGGGCTGGGTGGTGCCTTGTTGCGCCGTTTTCTGAACGCACCGGGGCGAAGCCTTGCGGCCTTGCGGCAGGCACTGCGCTGCGGGCGTGTCTCATCCAGCGGGATGGCGCGCCACCTGATCTATCTGGCCGAGGCGGTCGAGGTCGTGGCCCGCTGTCAGGCGGCGGGCGCGGGCCATATCCATGCCCATTTCGGTACCAATTCCGCCACGGTGGCAATGCTGGCGCATGCGCTGGGCGGGCCGGGATATTCGTTTACCGTGCATGGGCCCGAGGAATTCGATGCGCCGGGCGCGCTCAGCCTTGGGGAGAAGCTTGACGCTGCGCGGTTTGCTGTAGGGGTCAGTCAGTTCGGACGCAGTCAGCTCTGCCGTTGGGCGGGATTCGACACCTGGGACCGGCTGCATGTGGTTCATTGCGGAATCGAGCCCGACGCCTTTGACGATCCGCAACCGGTCCCCGAGGGGCCACTGCGCCTGGTCTCGATCGGTCGGTTTGTCGAACAAAAGGGACAGATGGTGTTGGTACGGGCCATGGCGCGTCTGGTGCGGCGCCATCCACAGGTACATCTGGACCTGGTTGGCGATGGCGAGATGCGCCCGGCGCTGGAAAAGGCGATCACCGAGGCCGGGCTTGAGGGCAATATCACGCTGACCGGCTGGCTGGATCAGGATGGCGTGCGCGCGGCGCTTGAGCGGGCACATGCGCTGGTAATGCCCAGTTTCGCCGAAGGATTGCCCATGGTGGTGATGGAGGCGATGGCGGCGGCGCGACCGGTGGTGGCGACTTATGTGGCGGGTACGCCGGAACTGGTGCTGCCGGGTGAAACCGGCTGGATGGTGCCCGCCGGCGACGATGCCGCGTTGGCCGAGGCGCTGGCCGTGCTGGCCGAAACACCGGTGGTGCAGTTGAGGGAGATGGGCGCGGCAGGTCGCACACGCGTATTGGCGCGACACGCCATCGACGATCAGGCCCGCAAACTGGCTGATCTGGTCGCGACCTTCGAGGAGTAAGCCCAGAAAATTCGTCGAATTTTCTGGCGCCCCGCCGCTTTACCGGCCCCGGTCCCAGCGGGACCGGGGCCGGTAAAGCGGCGTCCGCACCGTGAGCGCCACGGTTGCATAGACGGCGAAACCCAGCGGGTCGCGCAGCAGGTGCCGGATCAGGCCGTGCAAGCCCAGAGCGGGTGTACCATCGTTCTGCGGCAGATGCGGATAGAGCCGCGCAACCTCGGCCACGCCTGCATCCTGCCGCCGCCGTACACGCACAAGATTGGCAAAACCCTCGACCATGGGCCAGTCATAGCCAGCCTTCACACGCAGGCGTTCTTGCGGTGTGAAACTCAGCCGTACAAAGGTGTCGTCAGAGATGATATCGGGCCAATTCCCCCAGCGCGCGCGCCCGGCAGCATTGACGGCAAACAGGCCGAAGCCGGGAACGCCGGTTGCGACAAAGGGCAGGCCTTGCCAGAACCGCGCGTAAAGACGGGTGATCTGGTTCTTTGCCGGGGCTACGCGGGGGGCGCCACTTGCATAGTGGGGCGCCTCGGTGTCGAGCGCGGCGACCAGTTGTGCCAGCAATGCAGCATCCAGACGCACGTCCGCATCCAGATAGGCGCGCAATTCGCCTCGCGCTGCCGCATCCCCGGCGGTGAGCGCACCCAGTTTGCCGCCCTCGGCCAGTTCCAGTACCTGCCAGTCCCAGCCGCGCGCCGCCGCCTGGTCCGCAAAGCCGCGCGCGCGTGCGGCGGTGTCATCGGTGCAGCCATTGGCCACCACCAGCACTTCGCACCGCCAGCCTGCGGGCAGCGGGTCCGAGGCCAGGAGCGCGCGGGCGCAATCGCCGATCCACGCTGCCTCGTCATGGGCGGGGAGGATAATGCTCAGCCAGCGGCTCACTTCAGAAACTCCACCAGCGCGTCCCAGCGCGGGTTGTTGTCGTCGAGATGGCGCAGGTGACCCCAGCTGCCCCATTTGTTGGGCCGATAGACATCGGCATAGGCGGTAAACAGTCCGCCGCCCAGCGCGTGCCATCCCCGGACCAGGTCGGTATAAAGCTCTCCCATCTCGGGCGTGTAGTTGAAATGCGTAAGGAAAGCAGCCAGTTCCGCATCGTCCACCAGCGGTCCGCTGCCCACCACATGGCTGCCGCCCTCATACATGATCAGATTCAGCCCATATCGACGCGCGACATCGGCCTGATAGGGCAGGCGTTCGCTCAGGTTCCCCAGCAGCGTGTCCTCGACCTTGCCGCTGGCGGCACCGTCGCGCAGCTCGGCCCAGGCCAGCGCACTGGCCAGGTCATAGCGGTGCTTTGCGACATAGTCGTCGCGTGCCGCGCCGCTCAGCCCTTGTGCATCGGCCTGTGCCTCGGCCGCGGCGCGGCTGTCGGCCAGCCATTGCCGGACCAGCGGCAGCCGGTCCTCCCATCCCAGCGTGCCGCCGAAATAGCCGGTCACCGCATAGGCGTCGAAATGGCGGGCGGGGGTGGCGCGGCCCGGCTCCTCGGCGGTCCAGATGGGCGCGTCCAGGATCATCTCCTCAAGCCCCAGCCAGCCAGTCTGGGTCGAGATCACCCGGATCAGCCGCGCCTCGGCCTGATCCGCGAACACATCTGTCCAGATATCGGCCATCTCGACCGCGCGGGCGGCATAGTAGCTGACCCAGTGATCCTTCTTGTTCCAGCGGGCGCGAGCCTGATCCTCGGCCCATTGCGCCTGGGTGAATTGCCAGTTCCAGACCTCGTTGGACAATTCGACATAGGCGCGCTGTTCGATCCACAGATCGTCGCGCACCCTCTCGGCAAAGCGGCGGATATAGTCGTCATCGGCCAGATGCGGCATGTTAAACCAGCCATCGGCGCCGGTGCGGTTCAACAGCTCGATCATCACCTCGAGAGGCACGCCCTTCATCGCCCAGGTGAACTCGTCGGGCCGGGGACGGTCGGCCCAGGCCGATTGCTGCGAGTCGTTGGTCTGCATCCAGTCCATGAAGCGCAGCGCGCGAAAGCCCATCAGCCGATCCAGCCACAGCGGGTTGAACAGGCCGCCCGCCCGGTAGGCGTCCAGATGCTCTTCTTTGACCACCGAGATATCGCGCACATAATCGCCGCCGCGATGGGTGCGCTGGATGCGGATATCGACCGATCCGGGACCGGGGCTGAAATCGAAACTGACGCTGTTCTTGCCATAGCGCACGTTTTCGGCCCGGCCCGAAACCTCGACCACGCCCTGCCCGGCAAAGCGCAGCACATAGCGCCCGGCGGTCGAGACCGCCTCTTCGGGCAGGTCGGTCAGGATCAGCGTCCCGACCGAGCCCAGTTCGGGCGGGATCGCCATCACCCAGCCATTCGGGTCAAGGTAACCGGCCTCTTGCAGCTGCGCATGATCGACACCACCCCATTGTCGGGGCAAGTGGCCGATCCAGGGGCGGGCGGTCTTGAACACGTCAAGAAACGGTTGCTGGACCGACCAGTCATTGACCCCGGCCAGCCCGATCGCCACCGGGACCGGCCCCTCGGGCACGGGCGGCGGGACAAAGCCCTGTCGCGGCTCGGCCGGCTCTCCTGCCTGCTCGGTGGCGGGTTCGTTCAGTGGCTGTTCTGGGGTGGTCACCGGTTGCGGCGCGGGTGGCTCGGGCGCCTCGAACCCCTGCACCACGGTCCAAGCCACCTCCTGCAACCGCTGCGCCAGCGCCGGATCGGGGGTGTCATAGGCCTTGCCCCAGCGATCCTGAAGCCGCCGGGGCAGGCCCACCGGGCTTTCCCCGGTCACGACGGCATATTGCACCATGGTCAGGAAATAGAAGCCCAGATCGTTAGGATGGATATCGTCGGAAAAGAGCTGCGCGATGCGGTCGACCCCCGGCACGGTCCCGGCTGCGATGGCATCGGTCAGCGCCAGCATCGCCTGTCCGGCGGGCAACAGCTGCATCGGTGGTGCGCCCTCGGGGCGGGTGGCATTGACACCGTCGACGATGGATTGCCAGCGCGGCAGATCCGCCTCGATCCGCTCGCGCCACGGCACGTCGTCGCCCTCGTCATAGGCGATATCGATGCCGCTGCCCGATCGTAGATCGTGCCACGTCTCTTGCAGGAACACCCGGGTGTCGGGATTCGCGGACAGGGCCAGATCGTAATAGCGCCGGGCCGAGCCGATGCTGTCGTTATACTGCATCTGGTTGGCCAGCGGGATGCCTTCAGTCAGGATCACTACATCAAAGCCACCGCGGGGCAGGACCTCGCGCGCGTTTACGCCCTCGGCACCGCTGCCATTGTCCCATTGATATGACAGCGGCGCGCCGTTGATGATTTGCGCCGCAACCCGCACCTCGCGCCCCTCCAGCACCTGTGACAGCATCTGGGGGTTGGTGGGGCCGAACAGCGAATGGCCGATGAAGAGAATGCCGATCAGGCTGGTGATCCAGCTCATTGCGGGACTCCGGTCTTTGGATAGCTGGTGACGGTCTGCCAGACGATCTCTTGCATCAGGCGCGCGGCCTCTGGCGAGGGGGCAAGGGCGGGGCTGCCATCGGCCCGGTTCAACTGGTGGGGAAGGCCGACGGGGGAGCTCTGATAGAGCACCGCGTAATGGGTGAGCGCGATCAGATAGTTACCCAGATCGCCCATGTGGATGGTGTCGAGCCGACCCTGCTCATCTGTGCCGAACAGCGCCTCGGGCCCGTCGATACCCGGCACGCCGCCGCGCGCCTCAAGCGCGCGCACGAAGCGGGACAGGACCTGACCCACCGGGATCACATGGGCGGGGTTGTCGGGGTTGCGGGCCAGGTCGCGCAGCAGGATCTCGTTTTCCCAGAGTTCAACCAGGTCGCGGTCCAGGCGGCTGAGCCAACCATCGGGATCGTCCAGCCAGTGCCAGGTTTCATAGAGAAAAACTCGTGCGTCCGGTCGGGCCTCGCGCGCCAGTCCGGCCCATTTGCTGAAATAGCGGTCGCTGTCGAAATATCTGATCGCATCGGTCAGCTCGACCATCTCGGTCAGGATCACCGCGTCATAGTCGCCCGAGCGCAGCGCGGTATCGGCGGGGCGATAGCGGGGATGGTCGTTCATCTGCTCAAAGCCATTGATCCCCTCATCCGGCTCCCAATGCGCCTTGAGCGTGGTGCCCCATCCCAGCTGGCTGGCATAGTCATGCCCGATTGGGGCCAGCTGTTGCAGCATCGCCGGCATGTCCTGTCCAACCAGGCTGTGGCCCAGGTGAAACACTGTCATCGCACCCGCAGGCGGTGGCAGCGGTCGAGCATAGGCAGCATCCACCACGGCGCTGTCGGGCTGGCGCGGTCGCAGCCAGCCCCACCAGAGACCGGCCATCAGAATCGCAAGGATCAGGAGGGTGGGTAGAACAGCGCGCAACATGGGGGCTTTCTAGCGTAACCTCATTCGGATTTCACGCGGCAACGGCCAGTACTGTGATAATCAGCCCGCCCCCGCGCGCAAAACGCCCGTGCAGTGTTTCACCCCTGGAAAAGGGCGGTACATCGGTCTGAAAGGTGGCGGCAAAGCTCTGGCTCACGGGATCGGGCCTGACCGCGATGGCGTCGAACCCGATCAGGGCGCGGCTCAGCCGGTATTGCGCCTTGTAGGCGCTTTCCTTGGCCGAGAAGATCAGCTTGGCCCAGTGCCCGGCCATGTCCTGCCTGGCCAGCCAGTCGCGTTCGGCGGGGGTGCACACGGTTTCCAACAGGTATGTGTCCAGTGGCGTGTCGGGCTCCATGTCCAGCCCGAGGAGGCGAATCTCGCCCTCCCATGCGGTGGCGGCCAGACAGGCGCTGTCGGTATGGGTGATGCTGCCCACCAGCCCCGGCGGCCAGACCGGCGCCCGGTCGTTTCCCATAGGGATCGCTAAAGCCGGGGCGCCCAGTTCGCGCAGCGAGAGGCGGGCGGCGGCGCGCCCGGCGGCAAACTCGCGCTGCCGCTTGGCGGTGGCGCGGGACAGGGCGGCCAGTTCTTCCGGATAGGCCTGGTGCGGCCCGGCGGGGTCGGTCGCGGCCAGCGCCACGCGCGTATCCAGCAGCGGCGCCGCCAGCATCAGCGCGCTGGAGGCCGCCGGCCCTGTCACCGTACCCGTTCCTGTCGGCTGGCCCGCATCGCCCGCCGCCGCGACATCGTGCTGGCGCGTTCCTCGCTGTCGACGGTTGGCGGTGTCGGCGCGTCCGGGATGCTGCCTTGTGACAGATGCGCGGCCAGCCCGCCCAGCGTGGGAAAGCGGAAGATGTCGGTGATCGGAAGGTTCGGCACGTTCAGCGCCGCGCGGATCTCGCGATGGGCCTGCACCGCCAGCAGGGAATGCCCGCCAAGGGTAAAGAAGTTGTCATCGGCCCGGATATCACCGACGCCCAGGATGCGCGACCAGATCGCGGCGATCTGCGCCTCGGCGCCGCTGGCGGGTTCCGAGGGGGCGCTGGGCGCGGCGCGCTGCTGCACCGGTTCGGGCAGGGCCTTGCGGTCGATCTTCTTGTTGGGCGTCAGCGGAAACGCGTCGAGCGTCACGATATGGGCGGGCACCATCACCTCGGTCAGGCGCGCGGCCAGATGTGCGCGCAGGGCTGCATCCGAGACCGGCCCGCCGGTGGTGACATAGCCCACCAGCCTTGTGTCGCCGCCGATGTCGCGGGCGATCACCACCGCGCCGGTGACACCGGGATAAGAGGCCATTGCCGCCTCGATCTCGCCCAGTTCGATCCGCTGGCCGCGGATCTTGACCTGATGGTCACTGCGCCCCAGGAAATCGAGCTGCCCGTCGGCCCGCCAACGCACCAGATCGCCGGTGCGATACATCTGCGGTGCGGCGGTCACGGTCAGACCGGCCTCGGCGGCAAAGGGATCGCGCGGGAACCGCTCGGCCGTCAGTTCGGGGCGCTGCCAATAACCGCGTGTTACCCCTTCGCCGCCGATATGCAGCTCTCCGGGCACGCCGATGGGGCAGGGTTGCCCGCTGCTGTCCAGCACATAGACGGTGGTGTTGGCGATGGGCTGGCCGATATCGACCGTGCCCTCGACCCGGGGTGGCACCAGCGCGCAGGTGGACCAGATGGTCGTCTCGGTCGGCCCGTACATGTTGAGGATACGGGCGCCAGTCGCCTCGCGCAGATCCTCGACCAGGTCGCCCGGCAACGCCTCGCCGCCCAGCAGCAGGTGTTTGACCCGGCCAAGCGCCATGCGCGCCTCGTCGTTCATGGCGATCATCCGCGCCATCGAGGGCGTGCATTGCATATGCGTCACCTCATGGCGCACGATCTGGGCCGCGAGCGAGAAATCATCCTCGGCCAGCGCGCTGGGCGCGCGGACCCGCCTCAAAACCTCGGCCAGTGGTTTCAGCCCCTCCAGCACCACGGCGGGGTCGATGCCATAGTCGATGAGGCAGGCAACCTCGTCGACGCCGATGCGCTTGAGCTGTTCGACGCGGGCCACCGCATCGTTGATGGTGCCGAACAGGCCTGAGTCCTCGAAATACCGCTCGAAGGCGAAATCAAGGATCGCCTCCAACTCGTCGCCGCTCAGCACCCCTAGGTCCATTTCAAAGGCGTTGGTCACCCCTTTGGGTTTCTTGAACGCGGGGAAGGCCCAGGCATATTGCTTGATCAGTCCGGCGGCCGAGCGCAGGTAATCCTTCATCGGCTCGCGCGCGATGCGCGCGGCCTCTTCGCGGGTATCGGCCAGATAGGTGTGCAGCATCAGCGTCACCTTGAAACCGGCCGGGTCATGGCCCGCCTCGCGCAGGGCGGCGTGATAGATGCGGATCTTGTCGGCCACCTCGTCGATGCTCTGGCCCAGAAGGTGGGTCAACACGTTGGCGCCGATGGACCCAGCCTCGCGCCAGGTCTCCGGGTTGCCCGCCGTGGTGACCCAGAGCGGCAGTTCCTTGGACACCGGGCGCGGCTGGGTGACGACCGAGTGCATGGTGCCATCGGCCTTGGGGAACTCCACCGCTTCGCCGCGCCAGAGCTTGCGCAGGGTCTCGATGGTCTCGAACATGGCGGGCTTGTTGCGCGGCGGCGTGTTTTCCGGGCGCAGGATGAAATCGTCAGGCTGCCAGCCCGAAGCTATGCCAAGTGCCGCGCGCCCGCCGGTCAGGTTGTCGATCACCGCCCATTCTTCGGCGATGCGTGCGGGATGGTGCAGCGGCGCCACGCAGGAGCCCGCGCGCACGCTCAGGTTCTTTGTCACCGCAGCCACCGCCGCGCCGGTCACCGAGGGGTTCGGATAGGGGCCGCCAAAGGCGTGGAAGTGGCGTTCCGGCGTCCAGACCGCGTTGAACCCGTGCGCATCGGCGAATTTCGCGCCTTCGAGCAGCAGTTCGTATTTCTTCGGCCCCGGCCCGTCGTCATTGCCCCAATACATCAAGTTGAAGTCGATCGGCCGGTCACTGACCGCGATTGGGCCTTTCGACACTTCGGCGCGGTTCTCGTCGGAACTCAGCACCACCTTGAAGCCGCGCGCCAGCGTCCAGAACAGCTCCAGAACCGAGATGTCAAAGCTCAGCGAGGTGACCGCCAGCCAGACGCCGCCATTGACATGATCGATACGGTCGTCCATCCCGGCAAAGAAATTGGCCACATTGCGGTGCTCGACGATCACCCCCTTGGGTGTGCCGGTCGAGCCCGAGGTATAGATCACATAGGCCAGATCGTCGGCGCTGGCACCGCCATCGACATTCTCGGGCTGTCTGGCATTTGCCAGCGGGCCAAGGTCGAGGATCTGCGCCTGCGTGTCGGGCAGGCTTTGTGCGCGGGCGCCATTGGTCACGATGATCGCGGCGCGGCTGTCGCTAACGTAGTGCGCGATACGGTCGGCCGGATAGGCGGGGTCGAGCGGCACATAGGCGCCGCCCGCCTTGAGCGCGGCCAGCGCCGCAATCAACAACTCGGGGCCGCGGTCGAGATAGATGCCGATATGGCTGCCCGGACCGGCGCCCATTTCACACAGGCGGGCGGCCACCGCATTGGCGCGGGCATTGAGTGCTGCGTAGCTGAGCGTTTGCCCCTCAAAGACCAGCGCCGGGGCCTCGGGTGTGCGGGCGGCCTGATCCTCGAAAGCATGGTGTATGGTCAGCGTCCGGTCGTAATCGCGGGCGCTGCGGTTCCAGTCGCTGATCATGGTCGAGCGTTCCGACGCCGGCAGAACCGGCAACGCGGAGACGGTATCGGTGTCGCGCGCGCGGCCCATCGCATGCATCGCGGTTTCCAGCCGCCGGGCCAGGATCTCGGTCTGGCGCGGGTCGAGCCGCGCGGCATCGGCAAAAAGCGTGGCATGCCCCCGGTCCAGCGCCACGGTTAGTACCGCCCCCGGAACCGGCCCGGCGCCATCCAGCGCCAGCGCCACTTGTGGTATGGTCCGGTGGGAAATGCGCGGGTCGCGCAGCATCAGGTCGGCGGGGGGCGCGCCCTTGGCGCGGGCGGCTTGGGCCGTCTGTTCGACCCAGCCTATCAGGTCGGCGCGGGTTGAGGTCAGCGCCGCCTGCAAAGGCACCCAACCGCTGACATAGCCGTTTGCGGCGGCCTGCTGCATGGCGCCGATGGTCAAGGCCAGATCGCCATAGTCCTCGCCGCTGCTCCGCAAGGCCCAGACGACGACCGAGGCCATCAGAGCGGCTTCGCCCAGACCGTGTGGAACCGCAAGACGGTGCGGCGCCGGCGTGCCGGCCATGTCACCGCTGGCCAGCGGCACAGGCAACGGTCGCATCGCCGCGAGAGGCAGGCGCCAATGCCGTTCGGCGGGTAGCGCGGCGGCAAGCGCATGGTCGAGCGCAGCGCTCTCGGTGGCAGAAAGCGCGGGCAGGCGTTGCCCCTCGGGCGTCAGCGCGGTCAGATCGACCGGCGCGCCATCCAGCGGGCGCAATCCGCTCAGCACCAGATCGCCCTCGCCACAGGCAATGGTCAGGCGGTCGGCACTGGTGGACAGAACCGTGCCCGGCAGCGCGCCCGAGCGGCCTTCGGCAAGGGCATGACCAACAGCCAGCACCCGCCCGCCGGCCACGATCTTGGCGCAGGTCAGCGGGTTGGCATAATCACCGAAGTCAAGCGCCCGGACCATCGCGGCGAGCGTGGCAGCGGGTTTGGTGAAGTCCAGCCGCCCGGCGGCGGCAGGCCGGGCGTCGCGCCCGAAATAGCTGCGTTGGCTCAGATCCTGCGCCTGCCGTTCGAGCCCCTGCTCCAGCTGGTCGGCCACCCGTGCGAAACTGTCCAGCGCCGCGCCATAGCACTTGGAGTTCAGCGAGAACGCGGTGTCATCCTCGGTGATGTCGAACATCTGTTGCGCCAGGATGTCGCCCTCGTCGATGCCGCCTTCGATCAGATGCCAGGTCACGCCATAGCGGGTTTCACCAGCCATCAGCGCCCAGGCCGGAGTGTTCAGCCCGGCATAGTGCGGCAGCGGTCCGTCGTGAAAGTTGACCGCCCCCCGACGCGGCAGGGTCAGCACCGCCTGCGGGATTACCCGCAGGTTGGCGATGGAAAGCAGCCAGTCGAACCCGGCGCCCGCCAGATGCGGCTCCAGTTCCGAGATCTCGCGCATATGGGCGAGGCCCTTGCCCCGCGCCCAGGTGGCGATTTCGGCATCGGTGGAAACGACGGCGGCGATGCGGTGCCCGCGCTCGAGCAGCATCTCGCTGCATCCGATCAACAGGGATTCGTTTCCGATCACGACATGGGTCAGGCTCATCTGCTGTCCTCCGGAATGGCGGCAATTGGGGTGGGGGCGGTACTTGACCGGCCCAGCGCGGCGCGCAACGCATGGCTGACCAGATCGGTCAGGAAACGGTCGGGGTCGGCCTGCGGCTTGGCCTGCACCAGACGGCGCAGGCGCCAGATGGCGGCACCGGTCACAAGCGCTAGCGTGGCACCGGCGGTATAGGCTCGCCCATGGGTCTTGAGGTAATAGTGAAGCCGGGAATCGAACCAGTATTGTGGGGTTCGGTTCCAGCTTTTCATGCCGGTGCTGGCCGAGCCGATATGCACCACACCCACGTCAGGCAGGTAATGCGTGCTCCAGCCCTCGGCCTGGGCACGGCGGCAAAGGTCGGTTTCCTCGAAATAAAGAAAGAATCGCTCGTCGAACCCACCGGTCGCCGCGATCACCTCGCGCCGGATCATCAGGCTGGCGCCCGAGGCCCAGTCGACCCTTGTGCGCCGCGCGGGCAGGGGGGGCGCGATGATATGGTCGCGCAGCAGGCGGCTCAGCGGGCCGGTCCGGGCGGCCGCCTCGAACTCGCCCGCGGCGGTGGGAAAGCGAAAGGCCGTACGGTGCGGATCGTCGTCGATGCCGCGCACGGCGCTGGCGGCCAGACCGGCATCGGGGGTTTCCAGCAGGAAATCGCGCAGGCCCCGGATGCAACCCGGATCGGGCCAGGCGTCCGAATTCAAGAGGTAATAGAAATCGGGTGCGGCCCCGTTCGAAAGACCCGCGTTCATGCCCACGTTCATCCCCGCGCCAAAGCCGCCATTGCGCCCGCTTTGCACCAGCCGCAGCTTGCCGCTGGCCAGCCAGCCATAGTCGGTGGCGGCGTTGGAAAGCTTCTCGAACGAGCCATCGCCCGAGGCATTGTCGACCACCACGATCTCGCCGGGCAGATCCTGCATCTCGCGCATGGCGGCTTCGCAGGCGCTGATCGTCAGGTCGGGCGTGCGGTAGTTCAGGATGACGGTCAAGACGGTTGCGCTGGTCATGGGATCACTCCGCCGCATGCGGCAGGGCGCAGGGGCTGTCGATGGCGTTGAGCTGGCCGCGCAGATGCTCGGCCAGGACCGAGACATTGGGCACCAGCACCATGCTGTCATGGTCACCGGGCACCTCGATCACCTCGAGTTCGGCGATCCAGCGGCCCCAGTCGTTGTCGGGGTAGACATAGTGACGTTCATGGTTGACCCAGTTGCCGCCCGACACCTGCCAGAGCCGTTCCAGCGGCGGCCGGAACAGCACCGTCGCACCCTCCCATGGCCGTAGCGCATAGCCCGCAGCAGAGCGCAGGAAGGCCGCCTCGATCCGCGTGTTGTTGAAGGCACCGGCGCCGCCGTCCTGAACCGGACCGCGTCTACGCTGCACTTCCCAGGCAAAACGCGCCTTGACCCAATCGACCAAGTAACGCGGGCCGCGCTGGCGGAATTGTTGCAGCTTGATCAAGGCCTTGTCGCGGGGGCCAAGGGGTGGGCGCTGCGGCAGCGGGGTGTCGAGCAGTACGAGCAACGCCACCTCTTCGCCCGCGTCGCGCAGCTGTTGCGCGATCTCATAGGCGATTATGCCGCCGCCCGAGAAACCGCCCAGCAGATAGGGGCCGTGCGGCTGTACCTGACGCATCTCGGCGATATAGTCGCGCGCCGCCTCGGGGATGGTTTCATGCGGCGCGGCATCGCCCACCAGCCCACGCGCTTGCAGGCCATAGACGGTCCGGTCGCGACCCAGCATCAGCGCCAGGTGCCGCAGGTTGAGGACATTGCCGAACATGCCGGCCACCACGAAGAACGGGCTAGAATGGCCACCCGCCGCCTGATGCAGCGGCACCACGTGGGTCAGTTCGGGCGCGGCGGCTTCGGCGGATTCCGGGGTGTCGCCTGCGCTGCTGCGGCCCAGCCGTGCGTCGATCCGCTCGGCAATGGCGGCGACACTGGGCGCCTCGAACAGCAGCGAGATCGGGAACTCCACCGCAAAGGCGCGGTTGATCTGGGCAAAAAGGCGCACCGCTATCAGAGAATGGCCGCCAAGGTCAAAGAAACTGTCCTGGGTGCCGACCTTGCTGACCCCCAGCAAGGTCTCGAAGAACCCGGCCAAAGTCTTTTCCGTCTCGCTCGCAGGGGCCACGTAATCGGTGTCCAGCTCGGGCCGGTCAAAGCTCTGCCCGGTTTCCGCCGGGGCGGCGACCTGATCGGCCTCGGCGATCAGCCGCGGCAGGTCAAGCGAACTGACCACCAGTTGCGGCAGGCCGGTGCCCAATGCGCGCACCAGCGCCTCGGCGCCTTCCTCTGCGCGGATGCCCTGGGCGATGTTGTGGTGCAGGCGCTGTTCCTCGGGCGAGAGCTGCGTTGATTTCCGTGCGGGCTCCAGCCCCAGCGCGGCGGCATCCGCATCGGCGCGTTCGGGATCGCTGAGGTCGATGGTGCCCGAGGTGCGCTGCATCTGGAACCCTTCGATCTCGACCAGCACGGCGCCCGTGGCATCGCTCAGGGTGATGTCGAAGGAGGCATGCCCCGCCACTGCGGCCTGATCGGGCGTCAGGCGCATCCAGCTGCGAATCTCGGCAGGCAGCGGCGCAAGGACCCGGATCGCACGGTAGGACACTGGCACCCAGAGCGCCGTGTCATCATAACCAGCGGCCAGTTCGATGGCCCAGCCGGTGGCCAGATCGAGCAAGCCGGGATGCATCCGGTAGCCTTTGTCGAGATCGCCGCGATAGGCCTCGGGCAGGGCAAGCCGGGCCAGCCCCTCATCCGTGCCGCGCGCAGTGGCGCGCAGCACCTGCCAGCGCGGGCCGAATTGCAGGTGCCGTTCCTGCGGGCTGTGCAGCACCACGTCGGGCGCGGCGCTCTGTGCCTCGGGGCAGCGCGCAGCGATGGCAGCCAGGTCGAGCGGTTCGACCTGTGCTTCGGGCGCGGGCACTAGCCGGGCCTGCGCGTTCTGGGCATAGCCGCCGCCGGGCAGGGCGCTCCAGACGGAAAAGGCAACGCCGTCCGGCGCGTCTTCCAGCCGGACTACCACCTCGCGCGGGGTGCCGTTCACCCTGAGCGGGCGGAAGAAATAGAGATCGCGGATGTCATAGGGATAAGTGATGCCCTGGGCGTGCAGCGCCTGGGCGGCCAGTTCCAGATAGCCGGTGCCGGGCAAGAGCGCGGTGCCATCGGCGGTGCGGTGTTCGTCGAACACCCAATCCTCGGCGCTCAGCCGCGAGACGAACAGGCGGTTGCCCGCCTCGTCAAACCCGGCCTCGTGCAACAGCGGCAACCCGGTCGGGCTGCGGGCGGTGTCGTGACCGGTGCCCAGCCGCGCGGCGCGGGCATCGGCGGCCATGCCGACATCGGCCCAGACCCCCCAGTTGACCGCGACCACCCGGGTTGCGCCGCCCTGCCGGCTGTCGGCAAAGGCGTTGAGATATTCGTTGGCAGCCACGTAATCGACCTGCCCCGCCGGGCGGCTGGCGGTCGAGGACGAGGCACAAAGCACCATCAGCTCTAGCACCCCGTCGGGGAACAGCTCGTCCAGCACCCTCAGCCCGGTCATCTTGGGCGACAGGACCCGGTGCAGATCGGCCTCGGTCTTGGCCAGTGCGGGGCCGTCGGCGATATGGCCGGCGGCATGTATCACGCCGGTGAGCGCGCCGAACCGGTCCTCGGCCAGGCTCAGCGCGCGGCGCATCTGGTCGATATTCGCCACATCGGCGGCAATCGCCATGACCTCGCCGCGCTCCAGCGCCTCCAGCTCGGCCAGGGCGCGCAGGCGGCGACTGGTGCGATCGGCGGGGCTGTGCCCGGCCAGCCAGGCGGCGCGGTCGGCGGGCAGCGGATCACGCCCCAGCAGGATCACGTTGGCGCCGTGGTGGTCCATCAGGTGGCGGGCCAGCGTCAGGCCGATACCGCCGAAACCGCCGGTGATCAGATAAGTGCCACCATCGCGGAACGCAGGTCCTGCGTCAGTCAGCGGCGCCGGGCGATAACTGCGGCCAAACCGCTTACCATTGCGCCGGGCAGCGATCGAGTTGCCGGGTTCGGCCAGCAGCTCTTCGAGTACCGTCGGGGTCAGGTCCTCGTCCTGTTCGGGCGTCGAGCCGCGCAGCCGCGCGAAAAGCGGCGGGCGCAGACGGGCGGGCAGTTCGATATCGACGGTCGCACAGGTCAGTCCCGGCATTTCATGCGGCAGCACTCCGATCGGCCCGGCGATGCTTGCCTTTTCGGGATAGACCAGCCCCTCGTCGCGCAGCCGCGCCGCGCCCGAGGTGAAGGCGGTGATATGTAGCGGTCCGGGTAGGTCCACCTGCCCCAGCGCCTGCGCCAGCCAGGTCAGCCCAAAGAAACCGTGTTCCATGTTGCGGTCATGAAAGCTCGACCCGGGGCGAAAGCGCTCCGCCTCGGTCACCAGCCAGAAATGTCCGATCCGGTCGGGCAGCCGCTGCTGCTCGGCCAGATCACGTAGCAGCAGGTCATAGCCCATCCGCCCCTGTTCGGGCGCGAGCGTATAGCTGCCATCGGTTAGGCGGGCATAGCTGTCGCCCGAACGCACGCGGGTCACGTGATGCCCGACACCCTCCAGCCTTTGCGCGGCTTCCTCGGCCAGCCCGGTCTCGTCCATGAAGAACAGCCAGTTGCGCGGCGCGGCCTCGGCCAACTCGGTAGCCGTGTCGATATCGCAATCGGCCAGACGCGGACGCCAGACCGGGCGCCAGCCCCATTGGGTCAGGTCGTCTCTGCGCGCAGGCAGGGCGCGCGGCGCCTCGGCCTGCCGTGTCCCGGGCTCGATGAAGTAGCGGCTGCGCTGAAAGGCATAGGTCGGCAAGGGCAGGCGGCGGCGGTGCGCCTCGCCCCAGATCTGGGGCCAGTCGGCTTCGACCCCGCAGGCCCAGAGTCGCCCGATCACGCCCAGGAAATAGGCATCATCGGCTATCTCCTGATCGGGGTGGCGCAACGAGCTCAGCACCTGGCCCGGGGTCACGCCCGGGCACATCTGTGCCAGCGAACTCAACGCCTTGCCCGGCCCCACCTCGAGGAAGACCCGGTCGCGGCCCTGCGACAGCGCGTCGATGCAATCGGCGAAATGCACCGTGTTGCGCAGCTGCGCGACCCAGTAGTCGGGGCTGGTGGCCTGAGCCTCGGTCAGCACCGCGCCGGTGCGGTTCGACTGGATCGGGATTTGCGGCGCGCTCAGGGTGAGACTGTGCAGGAAATCGCCGTAGTCCTTCAGGATCGGCTCCAGCATTCGCGAATGCGCGGCAATGTCGATCTGGATGCGCTGATACTCGACCTCGCGGGCCTTCAGCACTGAGGCCAGCCGGTCCAGAGCCGCCTGCGGGCCGCTGACGGCGGTCAGGCGGGGGGCATTCACGCTGGCAATGTCCAGATCTTCGCCGATCAGCGCCTGTACCTCGTCCAGCGGCAGCGAGATCGACAGCATGCCGCCCGGCGCCACGGTGTCAAACAGCCGTCCGCGCAGCAGCACCAAGTCGATGCAATCCTCGAACCCGATCACACCGGCCAGACAGGCGGCGGTATTCTCGCCCATGGAATGGCCGACCAGGGCTGCGGGCCGCACGCCCCAGCTGAGCCAGAGCTGCGCCAGCGCATATTCCACGATCATGATCAGCGGCAGCTGCACCGAGGGCTGTTGCAGCCGGGCGTCTGCCTCGGCCGTGTCCCCCTCGGGCAGCCAGATGGCGCGGATATCGTAATCGAGGCTCTTTTGCAGATGCTCCAGCCCCCGGTCGATCCATTCGGCAAAGACCGGCTCGACCTCGTAGAGATCGCGCGCCATACCCGCATATTGCGCCCCGCCACCGGGGAACATGAACACCACATCGGCCCCGGCCCCCAGCGCGTCATGGGTGAACACCCGGCGCGGATCGCCCTGTTCCAGCAGGTCGGCGGCCTCTTCGGCGGTTTCGACCACCAGCACGCGGCGTTTCTCGAACCCGCGACGGCCCTCTTTCAGCGTATAGGCCACATCGGCCAGATTGACGTCCGGATTGGCGCGCAGCCAGCCGGCCAACGCCTTGGCATTGCCATCAAGTGCGGCGCGCGAGCGTGCCGACAGGCACAGGATCTGGAACGGAAACTCGCTTTCGTCCGATGCGGCGCGCTCGGGCGCCTCCTCCAGGATGACATGGGCGTTGGTGCCGCCCACGCCCAGGCTGTTCACCGCGCCCCGGCGTGGCCCCTTGTGCGGGGTCCAGTCGGTCAGCCGGTCGTTGACGCGGAACGGGCTGGTCTCGAAATCAATCGCCGGGTTCGGCGCCTCATATCCCAGCGAAGGCGGGATCTGTTTGTGATGCAACGCCAGCGCGGTCTTGGCAAAGCCCGCAACCCCGGCTGCGGTGTCGAGATGGCCGATATTGGTCTTGACCGAGCCGATCTTGCAAAATCCGCTCTCGGCGGTCTGTTCGCGATAGGCCTGGGTCAGGGCCGAGACCTCGATCGGGTCGCCCAGATAGGTGCCGGTCCCGTGGCATTCGATGTAATCAATGGTCTCGGCTGGCACATCCGCCGCCTGCAGCGCGGCGCTGATTGCCTGCGCCTGGCCGCCGACCGAGGGCGCCAGATATCCGGCCTTGTCGGCGCCGTCATTGTTGATGGCGCTGCCCTTGATCACCGCCCAGATATGGTCGCCATCGGCCAGCGCGTCCTTGAGCCGGCGCAGCGCCACCACTCCCGCGCCCGAGCCGAACACCGTGCCCTGCGCCCGGTGGTCGAAGGCATGGCAATGACCATCGGGGCTGAGGATCTCGTTTTCCTTGTAAAGATACCCGCGCCCCTGCGGCAGTTCGATGGTGGACCCACCCGCCAGCGCCATGTCGCATTCGCCCTCGCGCAGCGCCTTGCAGGCATAGTGGATCGCGACCAGCGAGGTGGAACAGGCGGTCTGGATGTTGATGCTTGGCCCGTGCAGGTCGAACACATGGCTGACGCGGGTGGACAGGAAATCCTTGTCGTTGCCGGTATGACGCAACAGGAACATGCCCACATCGTCGACCAGGCCGGGGTTCGAGCAGATGTTGAAATAGAAATAGCTGCCCATGCCGCAGCCGGCATAGACGCCGATGGGCCCGGCGATGGTCTCGGGCGGGTGGCCTGCATCCTCCATCGCCTCCCAGGCGGTTTCCAGGAATTGCCGGTGCTGGGGGTCGAGGATGGCCGCCTCTTTTGGCGAGAAGCCAAAGAAATCGGCGTCGAAGCGGTCGAACCCGTCCAGCGGCGCCGCCGCGCGCACATAATTCGGATCAGCCAGCCGGTCGGGGCGCTCGCCCGCCTCCAGCAGCGCCGCGTCATCAAGGACGCGGATCGATTCGACCCCGGCTTTCAGATTCTGCCAGAATTCCGCCGCCGACTGGGCGCCGGGGACATGGACGGACATGCCGACTATGGCGATGTCATCCTGTTCGAACTTTACTTCACGCGTTGCCATGGCCAGACCAAACGATCCCGTTCGTTCACATCAGCCCGCCTACCCGCACCCAATCTAGAGAGCGCCGCAGGGGGCGGAAAGTCTCGAATTTTATCAATCTTATCCGTACCGCGCATAACCACCTGTATTCGTGACACAAAGTTTAACGGGTTTGGAATATGTTCGCTCCAAGTTTTGGAACAAACTCAGTTCTTTCTGAATTTTGTGGCCTGAATGGGGACAATTGGTGGTTATTTCAGGCGGCTCTGGGGCGGAGCTCACAGGACGGGACGGGTTTCGTCGCTTGGAACATGCCGGCCAAGGACGGGTGCGCGGGCCTGCGAGTCGCGTTTGGGTTCGGTCACCGGGCGCCGCAGACGCTCGACATAGCCCAGGACCGCCCCGGCGCAAAGCCAGGTAAAGGGCGTCAGCGTGTCGTTCAGCAGCATGTCGGTCATCGTGGCGGCCAGGATCAGGGCCAGCGGGGCGGCGAAATCCGAGATCTCGGACGATTTCATTTTGCGAGATTGCCATGTCATCATGGCGATCGGCGCCGCCAAAAGGCCCATTTTTGCAATATAGCCAAGCCAGCCAAAGGTGCCGAAAGCGATGATCCACGCGCCGTCCGGGATGGTGATGATCAATCCGGTCTCGTCATCCAGAACCAGGTTGCGGTTCCAGCCCCCCCAGCCGAACCAGGGTTTCAGATGGGCCCGGTCCAGCAATTGCTCCTCGTTGGTGAAGCGGAATTCCAGAGATTGCGCGCGTTCAGTGCTGATCGCGGCAGCGCGTTCCAGAATGGCATCCAGCGGGATGATCCCGATATTGCGCAATGCCGGATAGGCGATGGCCAGCGCCGCGATACCCAGCGCGATGCGCAGCACCGCCTTGCGCCGCAGGAACAGCACCACCGGCGTCAGCGCGATGCCATAGCCAAGTGCGGCCAGGCTCTTGCAGGCGTTGAGCACGAGCAGCATGTAGATCAGCGCTCCGGCCCAGCGCTCGCGCATCTTGGTGCGGCTGTGCCGGGTCAGGGCGGCCACAGACAGCACCGCTGTGGTCATGAAGAAGGCCAGCCACAACCCGTGCGGCATGAACACGATCGGTCGAAAGCCGCCCTCGCGGATCATCTGATTAAAATCGTGCTGGAAGAACCCGTAGATGTAGATGTTCAGCACCGGGGCGAACAGGATTTCAAAGATCGAGGGCAGTGAATAGGCCAGGCCCGCCACCGCCATGGCCAGCACCAGATTGCGTAAACCCGCCTCATCCGCCAGATGCGCCCGCCCCAGAAAGAAGGGCAGCAGGATGATCAACTGGCTCAGGATGATCGACAACAGGTCGCGCAGGCCCATTCCGGGCACGTAATTGGTAAAGAAGCGGATCGGCTCGGCCTGCATCGCCATTTCAAAGATCAGCGGCTCGCGATTGGTCAGCACTGTGGGCACCGCGCACAGGACAAAGCTGAACAGCAGTACCCGCACCGGCCAACTGTCGGGGATCAGCGGCACCCGCTTGCGCGCCACAAAGAGGCAGGCAAGGAAGGTGCTGACAGCGGCAATGGAATCCTTGTTCATCGACGGGACCAGCGGCAGGTCGAACTCGGCCACCGGCGGCAGGATCAGATAGGCCCCCAGGATGCCCCAGATGATGGCACGTTGCAGCGGCAGGCGCGTGAACAGGAACGCGCAGGCAATCGGCCACAGCATCAGCATCAGATAGGCGACGGGATTGGGCATCGGCTCCTGCCTTGTGGGTCGCATGTGGATGGGAAGCCTATCAGGGCTCGGCCCGCTTGTCCCGGGGGTAGCGCGCGAATGCGGCGATCCGGTGGCAGGATCGGATCGCTTTCGCAGCAGGGGCTGGCCTGAGGACGCGTCGGCGGCTAATCAAGGCGGGGGCAGTCGGAGGCGGGTCGATGGAATTCAGTTTTGGCGAGGACAAGGTGACGGTCAACATGCCGACCCGCGACGCCCTGATGGGCGAGGTGGGGCGCCGGTTTCGCGTGGGCGAGGGGTTTGCGCTGGCGACGATCAACCTCGATCATCTGGTCAAGCTTGGCAGCGACCCTGTCTTTGCCCGCGCCTATGCCGGGCAGGATCTGGTGGTGGCCGATGGCCGGCCCATCGTGGAGCTGGCGCGGTTGGCGCAGCGCCCGGTCGAACTGATGCCTGGCTCGGACCTGGTGCGCCCGCTTTGCGCGCTGGCCGCAGCCGAGCGGGTGCCGGTGGCCTTGGTCGGCAGTTCGGATGTGGCGCTGGCCGATGCCAAGCGCGTGCTCGAGGCCGAGACGCCGGGGCTGGAAATCACCTGGACCCATGCCCCCGAATACGGGTTCGACCCCGAGGGTGCGGCGGCCGAGACGATCTTGATGGAACTGGCCACGCGGCGTATCGGCCTGTGTTTCCTTGCGCTGGGCGCGCCCCGGCAAGAGCGGCTGGCGCTGCGCGGGCGGGCCTTGGCGCCCGGGGTGGGCTTTGCCTCGGTCGGGGCGGGGCTTGATTTTCTGGGTGGTCACCAACGCCGGGCGCCGCTGTGGATGCGGAAACTGGCGCTGGAATGGTTGTGGCGGATGTTGACCGATCCGCTGCGCCTTGCGCCGCGCTACGCGCGTTGCGCGGCGATTCTGCCCGGCCACATGGTGCGGGCGCTGCGGTTGCGCGGGCGCTAGGCTCAGAACCCCAGCAGCCCGGCCTCGTCCACAGCACCTGTCAGGAAAGCGTCGGCATCGCTGACCGGTTGCCAGCCCAGCGCGGCTTGCGCGCCCGAGATGTCGAACCGGCTTTGATGCGCGCGCGACAGCCAGTCGGCGCGAGAGGGGCGGGTCAGCCCGCTGCGCCCCAGAACCCGGGTCTTGAGCTGGAACTTGACCCAGTCGGTGGCATACATCAGCGACAGGTTGCCGCCGCTCACCCGGATACGGGCGCCCAGCCGGTCATGGATGGCGTCGAAATAGTCACGCGCGCTCAGGATCGGCGGGCCGACCAAGTTGAAGGCGCGGCCTTCGATCCCCTCTGCCTCGGCGCAGCGGATCAGCCCGTCGACGCAATCGCCGATCAGGACAAAGGGCAGCGGGTTGCGCCCGTTGCCCCACAGCCGTACCGCCCCGGCGCCGTGCCAGCGGCCGATCCCCCAATGTTGCAGCGGCCCGCCCGCACCCAGCACGATACCGGGCCGCGCGATCACCAGCGGCAGGGCGCTCTTGCGGTGCAGCGCCAAAAGGCGGCGTTCGCATTCGGCCTTGGAGCGGGCGTAGAGGTTGCGGTCCTCCATCTCGCCCGGCAGCGGTGTGGCATCGGTGATCGTCACCGCCGGATCGGACATGTCGAAACTGGCGATGGTGCCGGTATAGACCAACCGCCGCACCCCTGCCGACAGCGCCGCCTTGCCGATGCCCTCGGCCACGGCAACGTCGTTTTGCAGGCAATCCTCCCAACTGCTGTCGGTGGAACGCGCAAGGTTGTAGACCGTGTCGATCCCCACCATCGCTTGGGTCAGCGCGTCTGTGTCGTGCAGCGATAGCGAGACCGTCTCGACCTGATCGGGCAGATCGGCAAAGGGTCCCTGCCGCCCGCGCGAGATCACCCGCACATCGTTGCCGCGCGCCACCAGTTCGCGGGTCAGCGCCCGGCCGATGAAGCCGGTGCCACCGATCACCATCGCGATGGGCGCCGGTTTGCGGCTGGGTTTGGCGGGCACCGGCGTGGGCCAGTCCACCTTGGCCAGCACCGCATCAAGTGCTGTCATCACCGCCACGGCGGAACTGCCCGACCAGCGCGGATCGGCGGGGGCATTTCGCGCTACCGGCTCCCAGATGCCTTGGGCGAGGCCACGAAAGCTGAGCGCGTAAGGCGATTTGCGGTTGAACGAGGTCAGTTGCCGGGCCGCGTTGGTGCTGCCCTGAAACAGGTGCTGACGGGCAAGCGATAGCTGGCGCAGCAGCGGGTTGGCCACCAGATCGGCGGTATTCTCGGCGTCGATGACCAGCGTGTCGGCGGCCAGGTCCAGCCGCGCCCGAGCCGAGGAACCGCGGATCGTCACCGAGCGGTCATCGGCGGTTTCGACCAGCGACAGGATCAGCACCATCTCGACCTCGCCCGCCCGTGCCAGGATGCGCCAGCCCTGCGGCCGGGTGCCCGCGCCGGGCAGCGCCACAGGTTTGGACAGCGCCACATGTTCGATCTCGGGCAGGCCGAACAGGTCGATTACCAGGCTCATCAGATGCGGGCCGAACTCCAGCATCAGGTTGCGGGTATCGCGCAGCGGCCAGATGCCGAACGGTCCCGCCCTGAGCGGTCCGAACGGATAGCACCAGCGGATCTCGGCGCCCGAGACGCGGCCCAGTGCGCCGCGCCGGATCTCGCGTTTCAGACGTGTGTACGAAGGCAGGCCAAGGAAGTTGTGACCGGCGTGAAAGCGGCGGTTCGCGGCGTGCGCGGCATCCTCGATCTCTTGCGTCTGGGCAGCGTTCAGCGCCACCGGTTTCTCGACCAGAACATGCAGGCCCGCGCGCAGGCATTGCAGCGCCAAGGGGTGATGCAGGTCGGGCGGGGTCAGGATATGCACCCCGTCGCACAGGCCCGCCCCGATCAGATCGTCCAGATCGCCAAAGGCACGCGCGCCATGGGCGGCGGCCAGCCCCTCGGCCAGGGCCATGTTGGGGTCGCAGATGGCTGTCAGTTCGACACCCGGCACCGCGCACAGGGCATCCGCGTGCCAGGCGGCGATATAGCCGGCGCCGATCAGTCCGATGCGAAGGGGGGGCGTGGTCATGACGGTCTCACTGATACTCGATGATCCGCGGGCGGCGGCGCGCAAGATGCGTCAGCCAGTATTTGCCCATGCCGATCAGGTTGGGGAATTTCGACAGGGTCAACAGCAGCGCCTGTTTGCGGGCCTCGGTGGCGGGCATCCCCTCGGCGCGCAGGCTCTTGGCGCTGCGCAGCCACGACAGGGCATAGAGCAGCGCCACCAGCACCGGCACCGCCGGGCTCTGCGTGGCCCCGAGCAGTGCGATCAGTGGCAGCACAAGGCCCCAGGCCAGCACCCGGCGTTGTTCGGTGCGAAAATGGCCCGGATGGCGCAGGCCAACTTGTGCAAAACCATGGCCTGCACGAACGGCGCGTCGCCACCATTGTGCAAAACGAGTCATGGCAGCGTCATGCCGCGTCATCTCCAGCGGCAGGCGTTCCAGCTGCCAGCCGGCGCGCGCCAGCCTGAGGCAGAAATCGTCATCCTCGGCGGCGATCACCGTGGGGTCGAAGCCGCCCGCCTGCGCAAAGGCCTCGGCCCGGACCATCATGTCGCCACCGCAAGCCACGATCGGCCCAGCTGGACGGCGCCATTCATGGTCGCAGATGCGGTTGTAAAGGCTCGCCTCGGGCGCGATTTCCGAGCGCCAGCCGGTGACAAGGCCCAGCGTGTCGTCCTGGCTCAACCGTGCTTCTGCGGCGGCGAGCCAGCCGGGCACCAGCGCGCAATCGCCGTCGATGAACTGTACAAAGGGGGCCGGGTCCGTTGCCTGTGCGGCCTCGAACCCCGCATTGCGGGCGCGGGCGGCGCTGAAGGGGATGGACATGTCCAGTTCCACCACCAACGCGCCTGCGGCCCGGGCGGCGGCGACGCTGCCATCGGTCGAGCCCGAGTCCACATAGATCAGGCGGCGCGCCTGACCGCGCGCAGCGCGCAGGGCGCGGATCAGCCGGTCGCCCTCGTTCCGGCCGATGAGAACCAGATCGACACTCATGACAGGCCCTCGCCGCTCAGCACCGCTTCCAGCAGGTCGCAGGCATGGTCCCAGCTTTGCCCTTGCGCGATCTTGTGATTGCGTGCGGACATGGCGCGCCATTCGCCATCGGGCAGCGACAGGATATCTGCGGCGCCCTCGGCCAAGGCACTCGCATCCCCCACATCGGCCAGATAGCCGGTCACCCCCGGCTCGATCAGGTCCTCGGCGGCGCCTACGCGGGTCGAGACCAGCGGCGTCCGGCAGGCCATCGCCTCGAGCAGCGGCAGAAAGAACCCCTCGGCGGTGCTGGCGCAAAGGAACACATCACAGGCGGCATAGATGTCGCGGATCCGCTCCTGCGCGGGGCGCAGGTGATAGTCGGTTCCGGGGGGCAAGGGCATATCCGGCGTCACCGGTTCGGCGCCAAAGGCCACCACATGCAGGTCGGGGAAGCGTTGCCGCAGCAGGGCAATGGCGGTCAGCGCGGTGTCCGACCCCTTGATCGGGTGCGGGCTGTAGAGAAACCCGACCGTGGGGCGGGTGGCCTTGCCCCGTTCGGGCGCGTGAAACTGCGTCAGGTCAATGCCATTGGGCACAAGCCGCGCGTCGCTGCGGCCATAAGTTTGGCGCAGAATGCCGTCCAGCCAGTTCGAGATCACAATGGGGGTCAGCGGCAGGTAATAGGTTGCACGCGACACTTGCCAGGGCAGGAAGTCATGCACTTCGTGGTGCTGGATCAGGTAGAACTTGCGTCCCTTTTCGGGCGGCATCGCGGCGGCGGCAAAGGAGGTCTCCCACCAGGTCGCCACGATGACATCCGCATCGGGGATTTCATCCGGGTCGACATGGAAATCGGCCCGCGCGGTTTCGATCACCGGCAGGTCCAGAATGTCGAGATGGCCGGGTGGCTCTGGCGGGTTGGGGGTCTGTCCGCGCAACAGCGCGCGCAGTTTCTGCCGGCGGCTGGGCGGGGTCCTGGCCGGAGTGACGATGGTCACCTCATGTCCGCGCGCTTGCAGCATGCGGGCATAGATCGCGATCACGCGCAGGCCGCCCGAAAGGTTCGAGCGTGGGCTGAGAAACGTGATGCGCACCGGGTATGCTCTCCTTGGTCTGATCCGCGCAGGTGGCCCTGTCCTAGCATGGGTGCGGGCAGGGGTATGGCAAAATCTCTCTTTGCGCCTCGATATCGTTGCCGGGGTACGGTTTTGCGACGCGACTGTGACCAATCCGGGGCAAGGTGGCATTCTTTTTAATTTGACACCAAAATTAAATCGCGCAAAGCTCTGGCAACAGCTGGGGAGGCGACATGTTCATAGGGCTCGATCTGGGCACATCGGGGGTGCGCGCGGTACTGGTGCGACCGGATGGCAGCGTGCTGGATAGTGCCGAGGCCGGATTGCACGCCAGCCATCCGCATCCGGGTTTTAGCGAGCAAGTGCCCGCCGACTGGATCGCGGCGGCGCGCTCGGCGCTTGTCTCGCTGGCGCAGCGCCACCCGCTGGCGATGGAACGTGTGGTGGGCCTTGGCCTGTCCGGGCAGATGCATGGCGCGGTACTGCTGGATGAGGCGGGCGCGGTGATCCGACCCGCCATCCTGTGGAACGACAGTCGCAGCTTTGCCGAGGCGGCGGAACTGGATGGGATGGCGGGGGTGCGGAACCTGTCGGGCAATATCGTCTTTCCCGGCTTCACCGCGCCCAAACTGATTTGGCTCGCCCGGCATGAGCCGCAGTCTTTCGACCGCGTAGCCAAGGTGCTGCTGCCCAAGGATTATTTGGCCTATTGGCTGACAGGCGAAATCGGCACCGAGATGTCCGATGCCGCCGGTGCCGCCTGGCTGGATGTGGGCGCGCGAGACTGGTCCGACCGGTTGCTCGAGGCGGGTGGCATGCGCCGCGACCAGATGCCGGACTTGCGCGAGGGGACCGGGATTGTGGGGCCTGTACGCCCTGATCTCGCCGCAGATCTGGGCCTGCCTGATGGGGTGCAGGTCGTGGCAGGGGGCGCCGACAATGCGGCCGCCGCCTGCGGCGTGGGCGCATTGGCCGAGGGTGACGGATTTGTCTCGCTGGGCACTTCGGGCGTGCTTCTGGCGGCGCGAAACGGGTTTTACCCGGACCCGGCCAGCGCGGTGCATACCTTCTGTCACGCGGTGCCGGGGCGCTGGTACCAGATGGGCGTGATCCTGGCCGCGACCGACAGCCTGAACTGGCTGGCGCGGATTACCGGCGCCGAGCCCGCGACCCTGACGGCCGAGCTGGGCACGCTGGGTGCGCCCGGTCCAGTGCGGTTTCTGCCGTATCTTTCCGGCGAACGGACGCCGCATAACGATGC
This sequence comes from Ruegeria sp. YKSF070, assembly GCF_059612725.1. Taxonomy (NCBI): domain Bacteria; kingdom Pseudomonadati; phylum Pseudomonadota; class Alphaproteobacteria; order Rhodobacterales; family Roseobacteraceae; genus Ruegeria; species Ruegeria sp. YKSF070. The sequence goes on from NZ_JBXWRD010000018.1 coordinate 37,036, forward strand.
CGCCGTACGCGGCGCCTTTTTGCATCTCGACATTGCGCAGGACCGAACCGACCTGACCCGCGCCGTGGTCGAAGGCGTGAGTTTCGCCCTGCGCGACAGTCTCGACGCCCTGCGCGCCACCGGCGCCGATCTGCCGCGCCTTCTGGCGATCGGCGGCGGCACCCGCTCCCGCTACTGGCTGGAACTCTTGGCCACCGTGCTGGGCCTGCCGCTCGACCTGCCCGAACAGGGCGATTTCGGTGCAGCCCTTGGCGCCGCGCGGCTGGCCATCTGCGGCGTCACCGGGGCCGATCCGGCGCAGGTAATGACCCGCCCACCCATTGCCGAAACCATCGACCCGCGCGCCGACTTGCTGGAAGCCTATGAACAGGCCCATGCCGATTTCGCCGCCACTTACCCCAAGCTGAAAGCCCTGCCATGACCGAGTTCTTCGCCGATATCGCCCCCGTCCGTCATGAGGGACCGGACAGCGCCAACCCGCTGGCCTTTCGCCACTATGACCCCGACGAAATGGTCATGGGCAAGCGGATGGAGGATCACCTGCGCTTTGCCGTGGCCTATTGGCATTCCTTCGCTTGGGAGGGGGGCGATCCGTTTGGCGGCCAGACCCTGATCCGGCCCTGGCAGCCGCAGGACGACATGACCCGCGCCAAGGTCAAGGCCGATGCCGCGTTCGAGATGTTCGATATCCTGGGCGTGCCCTATTTCTGCTGGCACGATGCCGATATCCGCCCCGAAGCCGCGACATTCGCCGAGTCCTTGAAGAATTTCGAGGAAATCATCGACTATTTCCTTGCGAAAATGGAAAGCCGCAAGACCCGCCTGCTGTGGGGCACCGCCAACATGTTCAGCCACCGTCGCTGGATGGCGGGCGCCTCGACAAACCCCGACCCGGACGTCTTCGCCTATGCCGCAGCGACCGTCAAAACCTGTTTGGACGCCACCCACCGGATGGGCGGTCAGAACTATGTCCTCTGGGGCGGACGCGAGGGGTATGAGACGCTGCTCAATACCGATATGGGGCGCGAGCTGGACCATATGGGCCGATTCCTGAGCATGGTGGTGGATTACAAGCACAAGATCGGGTTCAAGGGCGCGATCCTGGTCGAGCCGAAACCGCAGGAGCCGTCGAAACACCAGTACGATTTCGACGCCGCCACCTGCATCGGCTTCCTGCGCAAATACGGGCTGGAGGGTGAGGTAAAGCTGAACCTGGAACAGGGCCATGCCATCCTCGCCGGGCATTCGTTCGAACATGAAATCGCGGTGGCCGCGTCCGAGGGCATGCTGGGCTCCATCGACATGAACCGCAACGATTACCAGTCGGGCTGGGATACCGATCAGTTCCCCAACAACATGCCCGAGGTGGCGCTGTGTTATTACCACATCCTGCGGGCGGGCGGGTTCACCACCGGCGGCACCAATTTCGACGCCAAGCTTCGTCGGCAGTCGCTGGATGCAACCGACCTGATCGCGGCCCATGTGGGAGGCATGGACATCTGCGCGCGCGGGCTGAAGGCTGCGGCCGCGATGATCGAGGATGGCGGGCTGGAGGCCGCGCTGCGCGACCGCTATGCCGGGTGGGACAGCGACCATGGTCAGGGCATCCTGGAGAGCGATCTGGACAGTCTTTTTGCCCGCGTGCTGGCGGGCGAGATCGACCCGCAACCGCGCTCGGGCCGGCAGGAGATGCTGGAAAACCACGTGAACCGCTTTGTCTGACCGGGGCGGTATCCGGCGGCACGTGCTGGAGGATGGCGACGTTTCGGTCGCGATCCTGAACCGGGGCTGTATCACCCAGGACTGGCAGGTGCCGCTGCGTGGAGCCCGGGTGCCGGTGGTGCTGGGCTATGCCGACCCGGTCGATTACGCCCATAACCCCGCCTGTCTCGGGGTGATTGCGGGCCGGGTGGCCAACCGCATTTCGGGCGCTGGGTTCACGCTGGACGGGCAGCGCTATGACCTGCCCGCCAACGAGGCGCCGAACCATATCCATGGCGGGCCTCAGGGGCTGCATGCGCGCCTGTGGGAGATGGAGGCGGATGGCCCCCGCGCCGTGCGCCTGACACACGTGTCCGAGCATGGCGAGGGCGGATACCCCGGGCGGCTTGACCTGACGGTGACCATCCGTCTGGAGGGGGACGCGCTCATCTATGACATGCATGCTGTCAGCGACCGGCCGACCCTGCTGAACCTGGCGCAGCATTCCTATTACTCGCTGGGGGCCGAGAGTTGTCGCGATTTCCACGTGACCCTGCCCGCCAGCCGCTACACACCGAATGACGCGGCCAAGATCCCGACCGGCGAGGTTGCCCCGGTCATGGGGTGCCCCTTTGACTTCCGCAACGGGCGGCGCATCTCCGAGGCGGACCCGAAGGGACAGGGGTTCGACATGAATTTCGTGCTCGACCGGGGGCAGGCGCGGGTGACGGGCAACGGGCTGGTGCTCAAGGTCGAGACAGACCAGCTCTGCCTGCAACTCTATACCGGCCACTATCTGAGGCCGGAACACAGCCCGCTGCCCGGCCAGATCCATGCGCCCTTTGCGGGCCTCTGCCTGGAACCGCAGGGCTATCCCAACGCGGTGAACACGCCGGGTTTTCCCTGCCCGCTGGTCACCCCCGATCACCCCTACCGCCAGCGCACGACAGTACGCATTTACGCGGAGGACCCGGTATGAGACGGCTGGTTGCGCTGCTGACCATCGCGGCCAGCCCGCTGCTGGCCGATCCGCTGCCGCGCGCCGATGCTGTGTTTGCCGAACCCGGGATGGAGGCGGTCGGGCTGGGGCAGCTTCTGTTCTATGACCCCATCCTCAGCGGCAACCGGACTGTCGCCTGCGCCAGTTGCCACCATCCGCGTTTCGGCACCTCCGATGGGGTGTCGCTGGGCCTGGGCGACGGCGCGGTTGGGATCGGGCCGGACATGCGCCTTGACCCGGATAACCCGCCGGAACAACGCATCCCGCGCAACGCCCCGGCGCTGTTCAACCTCGGCGCCGAAGAGTTCACGCATTTCTTTCACGACGGCCGGCTGGAAAGCGATCCAACCCGCCCCTCGGGCATCCGCACACCGCTGGGCGCGGATATGGAGCAGGGCTTTGCCTCGGCGCTGGCCGCGCAGGCGATGTTCCCGGTGCTCTCGGGGGACGAGATGGCCGGGCATTACTCGGAAAACGACGTGGCCCAGGCGGTGCGGCAAGGCAGGCTCACCGGCCCAGGCGGGGCCTGGGCGATCCTGGCGGCGCGGATCGAGGCGATCCCGGACTACCGCCGCGCCTTCGACGCGGTGATCGGGCCGCGCCCGGTGACATTTGCCGATATTGCCAATGTGATTGCCGATTTCATGGTGTTCGAATGGCGCGCCGATGACAGCCCGTTCGACCGTTTCCTGCGGGGGCAGGGGGGGCTGCCCGAGGCGGCCAGAACGGGCATGGACCTCTTCTATGGCAAGGCGCAATGCGCGACCTGCCATGCGGGCCAGTTCCAGACCGATCACGGGTTTCACGCCATCGCCATGCCGCAGATCGGACCGGGTAAGGCGGCACGGTTCGAGCGCCACAATCGCGATATCGGGCGGATGCGGGTGACGGGTGATCCGGGCGATGCCTATGCCTTTCGCACGCCCTCGCTGCGCAATGTGGCGGCAACCGCGCCCTATGGGCATAGCGGTGCCTATGCCAGCCTGCGGGCGGTGGTCGAGCACCATCTCGACCCGCTGGCCAGCCTTGAGGCCTATGATATCGCCTCGGCGGTATTGCCGGAAGGTGGTTTCGCCAGCGACAAGGCGGTTCTGGATGATCCGGTCGAGATGGCGGCGATTGCCGATGCGAACCGGTTGGAGCCGATCCGGCTGACCGAAGCGGAGGTCGATGCGCTGCTGGCCTTTCTCGATACGCTGACAGATCCGGTTGCGTTGACCGGACGTCTTGGCATTCCGGACACTGTCCCCAGCGGTCTCAAGGTGCCGCGATAGATTTTTCTTCGAAAAATCCATGCCTCCGGCGGGAGTATTTTTGGCGAAATGAGGGGGCTAGGGCTTTGCCTCGAGGGATGTGCCGTCGCGGATCACCGTCAGCGATTGGTCAAGGGCGACCTCAAGCGGGGCGGATTGGGTGCCATCGGGCCAGATAACCCGAATTGAGATGTCTCGTGCAGCGCCCAACCCGAAATGTTGGAACCCCGCCGCACCACCGGCATGACCGCCGCCCACGGTGATCTCGCGCAATTGCGGCGGGGCCGAACCGGCCGTGACCTCGATCCAGGCGCCGATTGCGTTGCGATTGGGGCCGGGTTGTTCCAGCGCCAGCGCCAGCCAATGGCCGGTGTCAGCGGTGACATTCTGCCAGACCTCAAGCGGCGCGCGGCGGTTGACCACGGCGATGTCGAGCCGCCCGTCGCCGTTCAGATCGACCAGCGCGCCGCCGCGCCCGCGATGCAGGCTGGCGATACCGGCGCGCTCTCCGGCTTCGGCAAAGGTGCCGTCGGGTTGCTGGATCAGCAGGTTGTTGGGATCCTCCATCGCCGCATCGGGCATCTGTTCGACATTGCCCTTGGTGATGAAGACATCGTCCAGCCCGTCATTCTGCACATCGCCGATGCCGATATGCCAGCCGGTCGAGGGCCGCCCGTCGCTGCCGGTATAGGGGCGGTGGGCGGTGGTGCCCATGGCATAGGGAACATCGGCGAATTCGGCGCCGTTCCCGGTCATCCGCTGCAACCGCTGATCGCCCATCGAGGACAGGAACACCTCTTGGTTCCCGTCGCGGTCCAGATCGCGCTGGGCGATCCCCATGCCCCAGAGCTTGTGGCTGATCCAGCCGTCGGCGGGGCCGAGCAGGCGGGGCGTGGACCCCATCGCCCACATCTGTTCCTCGCCCCCCGAGACATAATAATGCCGGTCGTTGCTGACCCGCAGGTCGGCGTGGCCCTGCCGCGCCCAGTCGCTGAACAGCATCGAGAGCGGGCAGAACCCTGGCGTGAGTTCGATAGGCGGGCCGTAGCGGTCGCCCTCGGGGCGGTAGAGCAGGTTGACATCGCAGGTGCCGAACGGGCCGTTCGGATTGCTGCGGTCGACATAATTGCCAAAGGCGAGCGTCGGCAGCGTTTCGCCCGCCTCCCATGTGGCGGAAAAGGCGGTGGTCCAACGCTCGCCGCTGGTGAAACCCAGCCCCTCGAACGGGGCAAAGCTGCAATCGGACCCGCCGCGCAAGAGTTGGTTCGGACCAACCCGCAGCACCGCGAGGTCGATGTAGCCGTCACTGTCGATATCCAGGGGATAGGCGCCGATCATGCCCGGTTCGGCCAGCGCCTCGGGCGTTTCGGTCTCGAACCGCAATGCCGTGTTGTCAGAACGGTTGCGCAACAGGGTGGCCGGGTTTTCACCACCCGCCGCCAGCAGTTCCGGCAGACCATCGTCGTCGCAGTCGAACACCGCCAGCCCACCGCCGACGAAATGCTCCCATCCGCCAGTATAGATATGCTCGGGTACCGGCACAGAGCGAAACACCGGGTCGGCCAGCGCGGGGGCGGCAGCGAGAGACAGCGCGAGGAGTTCAAGCCGCATCTTTGTCCAGCCGATCCAAGGCCAGTTCCGACACCTGATCCAGCGCATAGGCCGCCGCCCCGCGCGCCCACATCAGGTCGCCCCATTTATGCACCACCACCTCGGGCGGGGCCTTGTCCACCTGCACGATGGATTTGCGCATGGCATCGATCACCGCATCGGCATAGAGATGGTCGAGCTGCATCTGTTCACCGGCAAGGATGATCAGTTCGGGGTCGAAGATATTGACCAGATTGGCCAGCCCCATGGCAAAGATCTGGCCTGCCCGGTCCAGAATGCTGCGCGCGGTGGCGTCACCCGTTCGAGCGGCATTCAACAGGGTCTCGACCCGTGTTCCAGCGTCACCCTCCGCCGAGAGACCGCTGACAAGCGTCGCCTCGCGCAACAGGGCGTAATCGGCCACATAGGCCTCGAGACAACCACGCTGGCCGCAGCGACACAGCGCGCCGTTCAGCTGCACCTTGGTATGGCCGAACTCGGCGCCACAGCCGCGCGTACCGCGATAAAGAGCGCCACCGATCACCATGCCAAGGCCCACGCCGCTTTCGATGGTGACGACAAGAAAATCCTTGTGCTCGCGCCCGAGGCCAAAGGTCTGTTCGGCCACCGCCACCAGATTGGCGTCGTTGTCGATGAAACATGGGGTGCCGAGTGTCCGTGTCAGCAGCGCGCCGAAATCGACATTGCGGTTCGAGAGAGACGGTGACCAGTGCACAAATCCGTCGGTCGCCTCGACGATGCCGGCGATGCCGATGCCGACGCCTGAAACCTCGTCCGCGCGGCGTCCGGCGACGGTTGCCAGATGGCTGACCGCATCCCGGATTGCCTGGGCCAACACCTCGGGGGCGTTGACGGGGGCGGGCAGGTCACATTCCTCGGCAGCAAGCTGTTCGCCCTCGAAATCCAGAAGCACCAGCGACAGTTTATGATGCGAGACCTTGACCCCCGCCACCAGATGCGCGGCGCCGCGAATCTTGAGATCGACGCGCGGGCGACCCCGGCGGGAATCCGGTCCGGCCTCATCGCGCTGAACCTCTTCGATCAGGCCATGCGACAGCAACTCGGCGGTGATGGTGGTGACCGTGGCCCGGCTGATCCCGGTCAGGTCGGACAGTTCGATCCGGGGGATGCGACCCGCGTGCCGGATCTGGCGCAGCAGGGTACGGCGACCATATTCCCGTTGCATCACAGCCATTTATGCATGTCCTTCCTGGTTAGTTTCGAGCGCCGGTTCGGGATCCTAGCCAGCGGACGATGCCGGGCCAAGCCCTTTGCGACAGGTCCTGAGCCTCAAGCCTAACTTATTTAATTTGACATTCAAATTAAAATCACACACGATCCCTGCACCGGCCCCGCCCGAGGCAAGGAATGGCGTGCGGCTGCAACCGATTTGGGAGGACAGAATGAAACTCTATGCAACCGCATCCGCGGTGATCGTCAGCGCCATGCTGGGAACCGTGGCCATGGCGGCCGATGTCGTCGTGGGCGTCAGTTGGTCGAACTTTCAGGAGGAGCGCTGGAAAACCGACGAGGCCGCGATCAAGGCCGAGCTGGAATCCAAGGGCGCCAAGTATATCTCGGCGGATGCGCAAAGCTCCTCGGCAAAACAGCTCTCGGATGTGGAAAGCCTGATCGCGCAAGGCGCCACCGCGCTGATCATCCTTGCGCAGGACGCGCAGGCCATCGGCCCCGCGGTGCAGGCCGCAGCCGACGAGGGCATCCCGGTCGTGGGCTATGACCGCCTGATCGAGGATAGTCGCGCCTTTTACCTGACCTTCGACAATGTCGAAGTGGGCCGGATGCAGGCCCGCGCCGTGCTCGAGGCCGCGCCCACCGGCCGCTACGTGATGATCAAGGGCTCGCCCACCGACCCGAACGCGGATTTCCTGCGTGGTGGCCAGCAGGAAGTGCTGCAAGCCGCAATCGACAAGGGTGACATCACCATCGTGGGCGAGGCCTATACCGACGGCTGGCTTCCCGCCAACGCGCAGCGCAACATGGAACAGATCCTGACCGCCACCGACAACGGTGTCGACGCGGTTGTCGCCTCGAACGACGGCACCGCCGGCGGCGTTGTCGCCGCGCTGACCGCGCAGGGCATGGAAGGCCTGCCGGTCTCGGGCCAGGACGGCGACTATGCGGCGCTGAACCGGGTGGCCAAGGGCACCCAGACCGTGTCGGTCTGGAAGGACGCCCGCGATCTGGGCCGTGCAGCTGCGCGCATCGCCGTGTCGCTGGCCGAAGGCACCCAGATGAACGCCATCGGCGGCGCCGATGACTGGACCTCGCCGGGTGGCACCAAGATGAACGCCCTGTTCCTCGAACCGCTGCCGATCACCAAGGACAACCTGTCGGTTGTTGTCGACGCTGGCTGGATCACCCAGGAAACCCTGTGCCAGGGCGTGACCAACGGTCCCGCACCCTGCAACTGATCCTTTCCCAACACGACCGGTCTCACCCTCCTTTGGGGTGAGACCCCCAAAATCGCAGGACATCCCATGACTCATTCCGAGGCGGAGCTGTCCCCGGCACATCCCAAGAAATCCTTTGTACAGACGCTGGAACTGGATCTGCGCCTTCTGGGCATGATCGGGGCCTTTGCGATCCTGTGCGTCGGGTTCGACATCGTGACCGGCGGCCGTTTCCTGACACCGCGCAACATTTTCAACCTGACCATCCAGACCGTTTCGGTTGCGATCATGGCCACCGGCATGGTGTTCGTCATCGTCACCCGCCATATCGACCTGAGCGTCGGCGCGCTTCTGGCCACCTGCTCGGCGGTGATGGCGATGACCCAAACCGAGATCCTGCCCAACATGCTGGGCCTGGGGCTGGGCCATCCGCTGATCCCCTGGGTGACGATCCTTGTCGGCCTGCTGGTGGGGTCGCTGATTGGTGCCTTTCACGGCTGGCTGGTGGGCTATCTGGCCATCCCCGCCTTTATCGTCACGCTGGGCGGACTGCTGGTCTGGCGCAATGTCGGCTGGTACCTGACCAGCGGCAAGACCATCGGCCCGCTTGACCCGACCTTTATGCAGTTCGGCGGCATCAACGGTACGCTGGGCGCCACCTGGTCATGGATCGTCGGTCTGCTGGCGCTGGCCGCCGCGCTCTACGGGTTGTGGGCGAGCCGCAAGAACAAGGTCCGCCATGGGTTCCCGGTCAAGCCGCTCTGGGCCGAGGGGGTTCTGGCGGCACTGATCTCGGGCGCGATCCTTGGCTTTGTCGCCATCCTGAACGCCTATGAGGTGCCGCTGGCCCGTCTCAAGCGCGATTTCGCCGCGCAAGGCCTGACGCTGCCCGAGGGCTATACCGAGGCTTATGGCATCCCGATCTCGGTGCTGCTGCTGATCTTTATCGCGGTCGGCATGACCATGTTGGCGCGGCGCACCCGGCTTGGTCGCTATATCTTTGCCACCGGCGGCAACCCCGACGCGGCGGAACTGAGCGGCATCAACACGCGGTTGCTGACGGTCAAGATTTTCGCCCTGATGGGTGCGCTCTGTGCCATCTCGGCGGTGGTGGCCTCGGCCCGCCTGACCAACCATTCCAACGACATCGGTACGCTGGACGAGCTGCGCGTGATCGCGGCGGCCGTGATTGGCGGCACCGCGCTGGCGGGCGGGTTCGGCACCATCCACGGCGCCATCCTGGGCGCGCTGATCATGCAGTCGCTGCAATCGGGCATGGCCATGGTCGGGGTCGACGCACCCTTGCAGAACATCGTCGTCGGCGCGGTTCTGGTACTGGCGGTTCTGATCGACATTCTCTATCGCAGAAAGACGGGGGCACGGTGATGATTGACAGAACGGGAACACCCTTGGTCGAGATGCGCGACATCTGCATCTCGTTCGGCGGCGTACACGCGGTCGACCATGTCAGCGTCGATCTCTATCCGGGCGAGGTCGTGGGCCTTCTGGGTCATAACGGCGCCGGCAAATCGACGCTGATCAAGATTCTCTCGGGCGCCTATCGCATGGACTCGGGCGAGATCCGCATCAACGGAGAGCGCGCCGAGATCCACAATCCCCGCGACGCAAGGCGTTACAATATTGAGACGATCTATCAGACGCTGGCGCTGGCGGATAACCTCGACGCAAGCTCGAACCTGTTTCTGGGGCGCGAGTTGGTGACGCCCTTCGGGTTGGTCGATGACGACGCGATGGAGGCAGAGACGCGCAAGATCATGGCGCGGCTCAACCCCAACTTCAAGAAGTTCAACGAGCCGGTCTCGGCCCTGTCCGGCGGTCAGCGCCAGTCTGTCGCCATCGCCCGCGCGGTCTATTTCGATGCCCGCATCCTGATCATGGACGAGCCAACCGCCGCGCTTGGCCCGCATGAAACGCAGATGGTTGCCGAACTGATTGAACAGCTCAAGGCACAAGGGATCGGCATCTTCCTGATCAGTCACGACATTCATGACGTGATGAAACTGTGCGACCGGGCCAGCGTCATGAAGAACGGCCAGTTGGTGGGTACGGTGGACGTGGACAAGGTGACCGATGACGACCTGCTGGGCATGATCATCCTGGGCAAGCACCCGGGTGAGCAGGCCGAGGCGTGACCATGACCGTCCTGGTGGCAGATGTGGGGGGCACCAATACCCGCGTCGCGCTGGCCAGCGCCGGGCAGTTGGTGCATCTGACCCGGTTCGCCAATGATGCTTATGGCTCTTTCGCCGAGGTTCTGACCGCCTTTGCGCAGGGTTGCACCTTGCCGGGCCTGCGCGGTGTCTGCGTTGCGGTGGCCGGACCCGTGGCGGGTGGACGGGCCGAGCTGACCAACCGGAACTGGCATTTCGACGCGGCAGAGCTGGCCGCGCCATTGCCGGGGCAGGGGGGTATTCCGGCGCGGCTGATCAACGATCTGGTTGCGCTGGGCCATGCGCTGCCGGGGCTGACGGCGGCGCAGCTTGACGTGATCCGCGCCGGTGCGGCGCAGCCCTCGAACGATCAGGCGCTGGTGGCGGGGCTTGGCACCGGTTTCAACACCTGCCTGCTCAAGGGCGGCGCGGTGGTCGAGGCCGAACTGGGTCATGCCAGCCTGCCGCTGGCCATCGCCGAGGAACTGCGCGCGCAGATTGGCGATGCGGCGGGCGGGTTTCGCACCAACGAATGCCTGTTCTCGGGTCGGGGCCTGTCGCGGTTGCACCAGATCCTGTCAGGACAGGAGCGGCGCGGACAGGACATCCTGGCGGACTATGCCACCGGCGGCGACCCGCAGGCGGCGGCCACGGTGACGCTGACCGCGCGGTTGCTGGGACTTTTTGCACGAGAGCTGGTGTTCCAGTATCTGCCGTTCCGTGGCATCCATTTCGCAGGCGGGGCCGCGCGCGGTATCCTTGGTTCGGCGGCCCGGACGGAATTCCTGTCGGCTTTCGAGGCGGATGGGCGTTTTGCCGACCACCTTGACCGGGTGCCGGTACGTCTGATCGCTGACGATGCCGCGGCGCTTAGCGGCGCGGCCCGGCTTATGGAGGAAAGCGCATGAACGCCCCCTTGTTCCGCTGGGGTATCCTGTCGACGGCAAAGATTGCGCGCGAACAGGTGATGCCCGCGATTGCGCGATCGGAAACCGGCGTGATCCACGCCATTGCCAGTCGCGACGCTGGCAGGGCACAAGCGCAGGCGGCGCGGTTCTCGGCCGCGCGCTGGTATGACGCTTACGATGCGCTGTTGTCCGATCCGGATGTGGACGGGGTCTATATCCCGCTACCCACGTCACAGCATGTCGAATGGGCGATCCGCGCGGCCGAGGCGGGCAAACACGTGTTGTGCGAGAAGCCCATCGCGTTGAGGGCCGAGCAGATCGACCGCGTCATCGCGGCGCGCGATGCCACGGGCCGGGTCGTGTCCGAGGCGTTCATGGTCTGGTATCACCCCCAATGGCACAAGGTGCGGGACCTGATCGCCAGCGGCGCCATCGGGGCGTTGCGGCAGATCACCGGCGGCTTCTCCTATCACAACACCGACCCGGACAACATGCGCAACCGGCCCGAGCTGGGGGGCGGCGCACTGCCTGATATCGGCGTCTATCCGGTGATGACGACACTCTTGGCGACCGGAGGGGAGATGCGCCGGGCGGAGGCGCGGGTCGCGTATTCGCCCGAGTTCGGCACCGATATCCTTGCCCGCGCCACGGTTTGTTTCGATGGGTTCGATCTGGATTTCCATGTGGCCACCCAGATGGCCGCCTACCAGTCGATGCGCTTCTTTGGCGAGATCGGCTGGATCGACGTGCCAACTCCGTTCAACGCCGGTCTCTACGGGTTTGACGAGGTGGTGCTGCACGATCAGAAGGCGCAGACGCGGCAGGTCTTCCGCTTTCCGGGTGTGAACCAGTACGAGGCGCAAGTGGATGCTTTCGTGCGGGCGAGCCGCGGAAAAGGCGAGGTCTTTCCGCTGGAGATGTCGCGCCGGGTGCAAGAGGTGATCGATGCGATTTATGCCGCGGGTGCGCCCCGCCGCGCTTAGCGCGGCACCGTTTTCCGGCACGGAAAACGGCCCGGAATTCTTGCAGAATTCCGGCGCTCAGCGTCCGACCGCATAGGCCTGCATCAGGCGGGGGGTTGCTGCCGCGCGCAGCGAGCCGTCCGACAGGCGGCTGGCGGCGGTCAGGCGGCCGACGCTCCAGGGTTCGGCCACCTCGACCCGGTGGCCGCGCGCGCGCAACTCGGCAATTGCGGCTTCTCCCAGGGCAGGTTCCACCATCAGGTGCCCGGGCTGAACCTCGCGCGGGTAGAACGAGCTCTGGAAATGGCCGGTATGAAACAAGGGTGCGTCAATCGCCTCTTGCAGGTTCAGCCCGCCATGCACCAGCCGCAACAGATAGATCAGCTGCCACTGGTCCTGCTGGTCGCCGCCGGGCGTGCCAAAGGCCAGCTCGGTTCCGTCGGGACCCCGCGCCATCGAGGGGGACAGCGTGGTGCGCGGGCGGCGTCCTGGTGCCAGCGAGGTTGGCAATCCTTCGTCAAGCCAGAACATCTGTGCCCGGCTGTTCAGCGGCATCCCGAGCCCCGGAACCACCGGCGCGCTTTGCAACCAGCCGCCCGAGGGCGTGGCCGAGACCATGTTGCCCCAGCGGTCGATCACGTCCAGATGCACGGTGTCGCCCTTGCGCTGGCTCAGATGCGCCATGGTGGGTTCCCCCGCGCCGGTACCCCCGGCCGAGGCATACACTTCCTGCGCATGTCGCAGCGAGGCCGCCACCCAGCCTTCATATCCCTCCACCAGCCCCGGGCGCTGTTTGGTCGAGGCCTGAGCGCCGAGCAGCGCGCGCCGCCTTTCGGCATAGCGTGCCGACAGCAATGTCGACATGGGAATGTCACTGTGCTCGGGGTCGCCGTAATAGGCCTCTCGATCAGCGAATGAGAGCTTCATCGCCTCGGTCACCAGATGCACGAATTCGGCACCATTGAGGTCGAGCGCGTCCAGATCGAACCCCTCGAGCAAATGCAGAGATTGCAGCAGCGCCGGGCCTTGCGTCCAGGGCCCGCCCTTCCACACTGTCCAGTCCTTGTAACGGGTCGAGATCGGCGCCTCGTAGCTGGCCTGCCAGTTGGCCATGTCCTCGCCGGTCAACACTCCTTTGCGGCGTCCGCCCGCCGCGTCCATCACGCAGGCATGGCGCAGGTAGCGGTCGATGCTCTCGGCCACGAAACCGCGATAGAAGGCCGCCCGCGCCGCCTCGATCTGCGCCTCGCGACCGCGCGCTGTTTCGACCTCGGTCAAAAGGCGTGTCCAGGTGTCGGCCAGAGCCGGGTTCTGCATCAACGCCCCGGCGCGCGGGGCGCTGCCGCCGGGCAACCAGGTCTCGTAGGAGCTAGGCCATTCTTCGCGAAAGAACTCCGCCAGACCGGCGATGGTGGCCGCGACCCGGGGCAGGGCCGGATGCCCGGCCCGGGCATAGTGGATGGCCGGTTCCAGGATGTCGCGCAGCGGCCGCGTGCCATAGTCGCGCAGCATCAGCATCCAGGCATCGAAGGCACCGGGAATGACGGTGGCCAAGAGACCCGAACCGGGGATACGGGTCAGACCCTCGGAGCGGTAATGCGCGATAGTGGCGCCCGCGGGTGCGGTGCCCTGGCCGCAGACCATGGTGGGTACCACATCCCCGGCAGGCTTGATGAGCATCGGCATGTCGCCCAGCGGGCCGTTCAGATGTGGCTCGACCACTTGGAGGACAAACCCCATTGCCGCCGCCGCATCAAAGGCGTTGCCGCCACGCTCCAGCACCCCCATGCCGACCGCCGAGGCGATCCAGTGGGTCGAGGTGGCGACGGCAAAGGTGCCCGCGATCTCGGGCCGGGTGGTGAACCGCATCATTCAGTAGTCGCGTTCGAAGAAGATGCCCAGCGAGGTGTCGCCGGAATTGTCGACCATGCCCTTGAGCGTCAGATTGTCGGTCACGTCCAGGTTCAGGTTCACCTCGGTATCGCCCTCGATATTGACGGTGAAATCGGTGTAGAGATTGTCACTCAGATAGGCCCCGGCGCCCAGCCGTCCAACCCCGCCCGAGTCAGTACCGATTTCGATCGTGTCTGTACCTGTCTTTTCCCTTGCCCCTTTGGCGACGTCGCCACCATGGCCCGACAATGTCGCCAGCGAGGCGGCCATCTGCGCGATCACAAAGGGTGAGAGCTGCGAGAACTGGTTGCCGAACAGCAGCATGGCCAGCGCCTCTTCGGAGGGGCGGTCGGGGTCCGCAGTCACCTGGACCTCGGGCTGGTCCAGCGGCCCGATGATCCTGAGCGTGGCCTGCCCTTCGGAGGTGGTTGCGGTCGAGGCGAACTCGACAAAAGGTGTCAGGTCGCCTTGCAGGGTGACAACGCCCTTGGTCAGTTTCAGACGGCGACCAAGAATGTTGAAATCGCCCCGGATCAGCGCGATCTGACCCGAGGGGACCACCGCCGCGCTGGTGCCACCGATATGGATGCGCCCTCCCATCTCGGCATTCAGGCCGCGCCCGCGCGCATAGACCTTGCCGGGCGCGTTGATCGCGATGTCCAGCGCCATGGTCGAGCTGCCGCCACCGCTATTGCCGGTATCGACCAGCTTTGCGCGTTCGCGCGTGGCGTAGACTGCCCCGGGCTCTTGCTGGTGCACCATGCCCTCGGGAATTGGGGCGGCGCCAACCGCGCCCGAGGCGTTGTTAAGGTTGATATTGGTCTCTCCGACCTCGATCTGCCCGGCCAGCTGGCTGTTGCCGGTGAGCGGCCCGGACAGGGTGACCTGCCCGCCCAACACGCTCTCAAAGGAGAGGTTGTCGGTCATCACCAGATCGTTCAGCCGCACCGCGATCTGCCCGTCAAAGGGCGGCAGCAGCGAGACTGGGCCGGTGACGGTAAAGCCGCCCCCGGCGCGTACGCCGCCACGGATGTCTATCCGGGCGGCACTGTTGGCAAGGGTGACAGTACCGCCGATGCCGGTGATGGTCTGGCCAAGACCGGGGATCGCAAGCGCCGATTCGGCAGTTGTGATGGTGCCGCTCACCGCACCCAGTCCCGGCTTGCCGCGCAGCGCCAGATCGAACCGCGCGGTGCCGTCGATCTTGTTGGGGGCCAGCGCCCTGTTGGCGGCGCCCAGGCTGAGCTGGCCTTGGGCGGTCATGTCTGCCGTACCTTGCCCCTCGTCGAATGTGCCGGCCACATCCGCCGTGATCCCTGCGGGGCCACGTGCGTTGCCGTTGACCGTCCAGATGCCGCCCGTGCGGGTGGCGGTTCCGACCGCTTTCAACGCCCCGGCCAGATCGGGGACAAAGCGCTCCAGCCGCGCCAGTTCGGCGTCAAATTCCAGATCTGCGGCACCATTCGTATCTACCGTACCGTTCAGCCGGGCAAAGGAACTGTCGGGGCCCAGCAACTCGATATCGCTGCGCAGACCGGTTTCGGTGGGTGACAGGGTACCGCTGAGCTTCAGCGGCCCTGATACAGAAGGGGTCACCCGCGAGAGATCATCCAGCCGGGCGGCGAAGCGCAGGTTGCTGCCGGTCCCTCGAAAAGCGCCCGAGGCCTCGGCGCTGAGCGCGCTGCCGTCCAGGTCGAAATGGCGGATATCCATCCCGCCCGCATCGCGGCTGCCGTCGAATTCCAGCCGGGTTTGTCCGGCGATCAGCGCGTCGGCCTGAGCAATGCCGGTGCGCAGGTCGATACCATCGAGCGCGAGGCTCAGATCAAAGCTCTCGCCGTTCAGTGCGGTGCGCCCCTCGAGCCCGGCGCGGATCTGCCCGCCAAGCTCCAGACCGGCCAACCCCGAGAAGGGCGTGAGATCGGGGGCCATGATGCGTGCGGTGCCGTCAAAGACCGGCGCGCCGGTCAACCCGGTCACCTCGCCCTGCACCTCGGTGCTGAGCACCGGCGCGTCAAGCGTGAAGTGGCGCAGGCTCAGGTCGTCGCCGGCGCGGCGCGCGTCGAGGTTCATCCGGATCGCGCCAGTCAGCAGTGGGTCGATATCAGCCATGCCACTGGAGAGGCCCCGGCCACTCAGATCAACGGTCAGGTCGAACTCCTCGCCCAGCCGGGTGGCGCTGCCGGTGATCTCGGCCACCACGGCGCCGCTCAGCGGGCGCCCGGCCAACCCCGAGAAGGGGGCAAGGTCGGGCGTGTCGATCCGCAGGTTGCCATCCAGCGCCAGAATGCCATCGGGTTGGGTCACCTTTGCCTCGGCCTCGATTTGTCCCGCTGCGGAATCGAGGGTCAGCGCGCGCACCGTCATACCGGTGTCGTCGCGCAGCGCGTCCAGATGCAGGCGACTGGTGCCAACCAGCAGGGGATCGGCCTCGGCCATGCCGGTTTTCAGGTCACGCCCCTCGACGTCCAGCACGAAGTCGAAGCTACCCGACAGAGGTGCGCCGGTCCCGGTCAGCCGCGCCTCGGCCTCACCGCCCAGATCGCGCCCCGCCAGCCCCGAGAAGCGGCCGAGATCGGCAGCGGTCAATGCAACGGTGCCGTCCATTTCAAAGCCGGAGGTCAGCCCGTCGATCACCGCATCGGCAGTGGCGGTAAAATCGGCTCCGCGCAGGATAAGGTCGGTCAGTGAAAGCGCCCGTTCGGGCGGCAGTTCGAAACCGCTCGTCAGCATGACGGCCTCGCCCAAGGCGCTGTTCAGCGCCGGGTCGGCAAACGCCATCCCATCCAGCGCGGCGTCGATCTGTCCGGCCAGGGTGGGACCACCTGCCGCCGGGGTCAGGGTGCCGCTGGCACCGATCCGGGCGCGGTCGAGCCGCAGATCGGGCGTTTCGAGCGCATCGGTGGTCAGGTCCAGAACCCAGCCATCGCCCTCGCTGCGGTCATAGCGACCCGTCAGCTGCGCTGCGCCCAGCGTGATCCGCTGGTCGGGCACGGGCAGGGTCACGTGGGTGCCATCGGGAGGAGTGATGCGCCCTTTGATCTGGGCGCGGTCCAGCGTGCCGCCGGGGGCCAGGGCCAGCGCGCCGCTCAGGTCGAGCGCGTCCGAGCGGAGGTCGAACCGGTCAATCCGCATCGCCCCGTCAGCGAGCGAACTGCCGTTGACGGCGAACCGGGTGTCGGTGCCGAAGAACGGGTCAAAGGCGGGATCCAGCAGCGGCGTGACATCGCCGCCCAGCTCGGCGGCAAAGGTGATGCCCGGGGCGGTTTCATCTCCGGTGCCGCGGAGCCGCACCTGTCCTGTTATCCGTTCGACGGCATCGCTGCTCAACCCGATATCGGCGGTGAAATCGTCGACCGGCCCCGCGCCCTTGGCATTGAAAAGCAGCGCGGGGGCATCGGGAATCCCCAGAGTGGTGGCGATCAACCCGCCCGCCGCCTCGGTCAGGGTCAGATCCAGTGTGATCTGCCGGGTCTCGTTGGCAAAGCCCGCCACCAGGTCGATCTTGTCGCCGGGCCGGTCCAGCCGGGTCACACTCAACGCGGTATCTAGCGCCCCGTCTGCCAGGGTCAGATTGCCCCCGATCGATAGCGTCGCTGCCACGCCCAGCAGCGGCTCGCCCAGTGTCAAAGTCTCGACCCCAAGCTCTCCAAGTTCCACCGCGACCGGCAGTTCGGGCACCTGAAACGGGGTTGCGGCGGCATCGGGCAGCTCGACCTCGGCGGGCGCGGGCAGGGGCGGACGGGCAATGTCGATCTCGGCGGCGGTGAGCGTGTTGACCGAGAAGCGTCCACGCAGCAACGCCAGCCGGTTCCAGTCCAGTTCCGCCGAGCGGATGGTCAGCCAGACCCCGTCGGCGTCGGCGACGGTGATCTCTTCGATGGTGGCGCGCGCACTCAGCGCGCCCGAGAGGCCACGCACCCGGATGTTGCGCCCCTCGCCCGACAAGGTGTCTTCTAGAAAATCGACAAGCAGGCCGCCGCTTTCTTCAAGACTCTGGGTTTCGGCCACTGCCGTGGACAGGGTGAGCGCGAAGGCCAGCGGATACACAACCGGTTTCATCAGAATGCCTGCCCGATCCCCAGATAGAATTGTAGCCCGCCATCGGTCTTGCCGCTGGTCGGATAAGCGAGGTCCAGCCGCAGCGGCCCCAGCCCGCCCAGGTCATAGCGGATGCCCAGCCCGGCACCCGCATGGCTGTCCGATCCCGAGGTGATGAAGGACGATGCCCCCACCGAGCCGAAATCGTAAAAGCCTACCAGCGAGATCTTTTCGGTCACCTTGCCCCGGATCTCGGTCGACAGGCCGACAAAGGACTTGCCGCCCGCGGTATTGCCACCGACCGGCAGGCCCAGGCTCTCGTAGGGTTGGCCGCGCACGGTGCCCGCGCCGCCCGAGAAGAACAGCAGCTCTGGCGAGATATCGGATTGCGACGGACCAAAGACCGAACCGAGTTGCAACCGCCCGGCCAGCACGAAGCGGCCTTCGGTGTTGAAGTCCCAATAGGCGCGGCCATCGGCGGTCAGCCGGGCCCCCGACTTTGTGCCTGACAACCCGATGAACGGGTCCAGCCCGGCATTGATGTAAAAGCCCCGCGTGGCGCTGACCTTGTTGTCGCGCTCGTCCCATTCCAGGGCCGTGCGCAGCCCCAGATACCGGAACTTGCGCCCGGTGCCATAGGCGTCGTCCGCATCGCCATAGCTCAGGCCGATCCCGGCCTCGGCATAAAGCGTGTCCGAAAAGGTGCGGCGCGCGCCTATGCCCAGCACCGCGCGGGTGATCTGGTAATGGGTGCGGTTTCGCCGTTCCGCCTCGCCGATATAAAAGATGCTGTCATCCGGCCCCAGCCGGTCGGGCCGGTCAAGACGGAACCCGATGCGTCCATCGATATCCTCGGTGCCGCCGATGTTGCGCACGGTCGCCTCAAGCCGCAGCCGCTCGGCAGCGCCAAACAGGTTGCGGTGGATCCAGATCGCCGACAGGTCGAGCCCGTCGCGCGAGGACAGTTCGGCGCCGAATGTGATGCGTCGCTTGGGCAGGTCCTCGAACGTGGCGTCGAAATCGAGCGTGCCGTCGGGATTGGGGGTCTCGTGTTCGGTGACCGAGACCAGCGCAAAGGCGCCGGTACGGCGCAGCCGGGTACCGACCCGTTGCACCTGGTCCGGCGAATAGACCTCGCCGCTGGGGAAGCCCGCGATGCGGGCGATGGCCTCGGGTGTCACGCCGCTGTCGCCCTGCACATACATCTGGCCGAAGCGCAGTTTGGGGCCTGGTAACAGGCGAATGTCGGCGTCCAGTTCGGCGGGGGCATGGCGCACCCGAATGCGCTGGTCGCCGATCCGGACCTTAGCGTAACCGGCCTCGCGCCAACCGGTGATACCTGTCTGCGCCGCGTCGCGGATGGTGCCGGTGGTGGCGGGCTGGCCGGTGGCGAAGCCTTCGGGCAGGCGCGTTCCGGCACTTAGCGGTTCCACGCGCGCTGTGCCAAAGCGGAAGGCGGGGCCGGGATCAACCGCGATCTCGATCCGTCCGATCTTTTCAGGTGTGAAGAACGGGTCGATTCCGGCGGCCTCGCGCCCGTCCAGACGGATATGGATCACCGGGCTGAAATGGCCCGCGTCATACAGAACCTGAACCAGGGTACGGTAATCCGAGAGCGCCGCTGACAGCAGTTCCAGCGGGCTGTCCTGGCCACGTACCGGCGCCGAAAGGGCTGCCGAGCTTTGGCGCAGACGATCCTGCAACTCTTCCGATGCGTCAGGCGCGGTCAGCACCGCTTCGAGGGCGAGTATATGTGTGGGTGCAAGGGCAATGGCCGCGGTGGCGAGACCGCGCAAAAGCACACCCAAGGGGCCTGTCAGTTTCATGCCACGGCTCCAGACTGCTCGGCCTTACGGATTACGGGCCTCCCCCCAAGGATGACTCGCCGGATGCTGTCTGTGTAGCACAGTGGGCAAGGGGAGCGGAACGGCATAATCCAGGATCGGCGGAACTGCCGCGCCGGGAGGGAACGGGCAGGCAGGCGCCCTGCGCAGGCGCTTCAGATCCGGGCGGCAAGGGGGCGTCAGCGGGTGGCAGCGCGGTACCAGGCGATGATCGCGGCGCGATCCTCGGGTTCCATATAGGTGACATTGGCGGGGGGCATGGCATGGCTTACGCCGGATTGCAGATAGATCGCCCGCGCATTGCGGGCGATATCGCCTTCGGTTTCCAGCAGCACACCCTTGGGCGCCCAGAGGATGCCCTCCCACACCGGTTCGCGGGCATGGCACATGGAACAGCGCCCCAGTACCACGTCATGCGCCTCGGCAAAGCCGGGCGCGGCGGCCAGCCGCTGTTCGGTCGCGGTCATCGGTTGCGCCTCGGCCTCTTCCAGCGGCTGGTGCATCGGTGCGGTCGAGAGCCAGATGATGGCAAGGAACAACAGCGCTGTGACCAGCCATGTCCAGGTCGGGTTGCCGGTGCGGGCATGCAGCGAGTTGAAATAGTGCCGGATCGTCACCCCCATCAGGAAGACCAGCGCCGCGATGATCCAGTTGTACTGGGTGGCAAAGGCCAGCGGATAGTGGTTCGACAGCATCAGGAACAGAACGGGCAGCGTCAGATAGTTGTTATGGGTCGAGCGCAGCTTGGCGATCTTGCCGTATTTCGGATCGGGCGCGCGTCCGGCCATCAGGTCGGCCACCACGATCTTCTGGTTGGGGATGATGATGAAGAAGACATTGGCGCTCATGATCGTGGCGGTGAAGGCGCCCAGATGCAGCATCATGGCGCGACCTGTGAACACCTGGTTCAGCGCCCAGCCCATCACCACCAGCAGGACAAAGAGCAGCACCATCAACAGGGTCGGGCGCTCGGCCAGGCCGGATTTGCACAGCCGGTCATAAACCAGCCAGCCGATCGACAGCGTCGCCGCCGAGATCGCGATGCCCTGCCACAGCGCCAGTTCCGCCTTTGACTGGTCGATCAGATACAGCTCTCCCCCCGCCCAATAGACGATCATCAGCAGGGCAAAGCCGCTGAGCCAGGTCGCATAACTCTCCCATTTGAACCAGGTCAGGTGTTCGGGCATGCGTTCGGGCGCGACCAGGAACTTGCGGATGTGGTAGAATCCGCCGCCATGCACCTGCCATTCCTCGCCATGGGCACCGGGCGGAAGGTCGGGCGCCTTGCGCAGCCCGAGGTCGAGGGCGATGAAATAGAAAGACGATCCGATCCAGGCAATCGCGGTGATCACATGCAGCCAGCGCACGCCAAAGGCCAGCCAATCCCAGAACACGGCTAGATCATACATAAGGGTGGTCTCCGATCCGTTTGCGTCAGACTAGGCAAAGCGCGTTTTTTCCGGTATTCCAGCATATTGCCAAGCTGTATCAAAATTTCCGGAACAATGTCCTATCTTGATAATATCCGAACCTTCGTGCGGGTCTATGAACTGGGCAGCATGTCCGCTGCGGGCCGCGACTTGCGGATCTCGCCGGCAGTGACCTCGGCCCGGATCTCGCAGCTTGAAGAGCATCTGAACGTGCGGCTGTTCCAGCGCACCACCCGCAATCTGACGCCTACTGAGCAGGGGCGCGCCTTTTACCCCGGCGCGGTGGCGGTGCTGGATGCGGTGAACGAGGCCGAGGCGCAGGTGATGCACCTGACCGAGGCACCGCGCGGTTCGCTGTTCGTGGCGGCGCCGCTGGGGTTGGGGCGGCGGTTGCTGGCGCCGAACGTGCCGGAATTCCTGGCCGAGTATCCCGAGATCGACATCCGTTTGCGGCTGACCGACCGGACCATCGACCTGACCACCGAGGGTCTGGACCTTGCCTTTTTCCTGGGCCAGCCCGAGGACAGCAACCTGCGTATCCGCAAGATCGCGGATTGCCGCCGGGTTCTGTGTGCCGCGCCGGACTATGTCAAGCGCCGGGGGCTGCCCGTCACCGGGCAGGACCTGATCACGGGGCGGCACGAATGCCTCAACCTGCGCTTTCCCGGTGCGACCGAATTCCAGTGGCTTTTGCAGACCGCCGAGGGGCCGCGCCGTTTTGCCGTATCAGGGCGGCATGAATGCGACGATGGCGATGTGCTGACAGACTGGGCGCTGACGGGGCAGGGGATCGCGATGAAGCCGGTTTTCGAGGTGGCCGAGCATCTCAAGGCCGGTCGGCTGGTGCCGGTGGCGATGGACACACCTCCGGTGCCCGTACAGATGGCCTGTCTCTATACGCACCGGCGACATCAAGACCCCAAGACCCGGCTGTTCATGGAGTTCATGATAGAACGGATCGGACGGGCGGTGAAAACGGCCGAAAAGGTCGCCGCCTGAGACCGGGGCGCTCCCGCTACCGGATCGCTGCCCTGACGGGCAACTCCCGGCGTTGGGCCCGGCGCCGGACCTGCGTTCCGGCGCGGTCGGTCAATGGCGAGCGGTCATGCCCACCGCAACCGCGCTGCGCCAGGGGCGCGGCGCCTGGCCCAACGGGAGGAGGGCATCTTTGATGCCTGACCGACGGGCGGGAGGGCCCCGCTTCTTCAACGACCGCGCCTAGCTACCGCGATAGGTGGAATAGCCAAAGGGCGACAGCAGCAGCGGCACATGGTAATGCGCCTCGGCGTCCGACATTCCGAACCGGATCGGCACAATGTCCAGGAACAGCGGTTCCTCCCCGGCCTGGCCGGTGGCGCGCAGATAGTCGCCAGCGGCAAACTCCAGCTCATAGGTCCCGGTCGCAAAGGTCTCTTGAGGCAGGATTGGCGCGTCGGTCCGTCCGTCCGCATTGGTGACCATCCGGGTAATCTCGCTGCGCGTTGTTCCAGAGATGCTGTACAGGCTGATCCTCAGTCCCGCGGCGGGGCACCCGCGGGCGGTGTCCAGAACATGTGTGGTCAGATATCCGGTCATGGTGGCCTCCTTGTGCGTCCCCTTGCCTCGCATATCCATATTGCCTGGGGCAAACCCGGAAATCACGAGAGAGTTTCTGTCTTGATTTGAAGATGGCCGCTTGCCCAGTGGGCCGACCCTGCGGCACCCTGAACCGGGCGCCCCGCTGCCCATCATGCCCCTGGACGGTCCAGTGCGCTCTTTCCAATTTCCGAAAGCTGCGTCAAATCGCATTTGATAAAAGGAACCCGTGTTCTGGGATATGGACAAAAGCGGACCTCATTCTCAATCAGGCAGGACCCAGCCATGACATCTCCCCGCTATCCGCGCGACATGATCGGTTACGGCGCGACGCCCCCGCATGCCAATTGGCCCGGCGGTGCCCGGATCGCGGTGCAGATCGTGCTGAATTACGAAGAGGGCGGCGAGAACAACATCCTGCATGGCGATGCCGCCTCCGAGGCTTTTCTGTCTGAGGTGGTGGGCGCCGCGCAATGGCCGGGTCAACGCCACTGGAACATGGAGACCATCTATGAGTATGGCGCGCGGGCCGGGTTCTGGCGCCTGCACCGGCTGATGCAGGATCTGCCGGTCACTGTCTACGGCGTCGCCACCGCGCTGGCCCGTTCGCCGGATCAGGTGGCGGCGATGAAAGCCGCGGGTTGGGAGATTGCCAGCCACGGGCTGAAATGGGTCGAACACAAGGACATGCCCGAGCCGCAGGAGCGCGCCCAGATCGCCGAGGCGATCCGCCTTCATACCGAGGTGACCGGCAGCCGTCCGCGCGGCTGGTACACCGGACGATGTTCGATGAACACCGTGCGCCTCGCGTCCGAGGCCGGGATGGATTACATCGCCGACACCTATGACGACGATCTGCCCTATTGGAAACGCATCGACGGGCGTGACCAGTTGATCGTGCCCTACACGCTCGACTGTAACGACATGCGCTTTGCCACGCCGCAGGGGTTCAACTCGGGCGATCAGTTCTATGCCTATCTCAAGGACAGCTTCGACGCGCTCTATGCTGAAGGGGTCGAGGGCGCGCCCAAGATGCTGTCCATCGGCCTGCATTGCCGCCTGATTGGCCGGCCCGGCCGGGTGATGGCGCTGAAACGCTTCCTCGACTATGCGCGCGGGCATGCGGACGTCTGGTTCGCCACGCGCCTGCAAATCGCCGAGCACTGGGCGCGGGAGCATCCGCCGGTGGCCCGGACCCGTCCCTCCGAGATGCCCAAGGCCGATTTCGTGGCGGCCTATGGCGGCATTTTCGAACATTCCCCCTGGATCGCCGAGCGCGCCCATGGGCTTGAACTCGGCCCCGCCCATGACACGGCGGGCGGGTTGCACAATGCGCTTTGCCGCATGTTCCGCTCGGCCAGCGTCGAGGAAAGGCTGGGCGTTCTGACCGCCCACCCCGACCTGGCGGGCAAGCTGGCGCAGGCTAAACGGCTGACGGCGGAAAGCACCTCCGAGCAGGCCTCGGCCGGGCTCGATGCGCTGACCGACGAGGAACGCACCACCTTTACCCGGCTCAATACCGAATATGTGGCGCGCTTCGGCTTTCCCTTCATCATCGCGGTGCGCGACCATGACAAGGCCTCGATCCTTGCCGCCTTTCAGCGCCGTATCGGCAATGACCGCGAGACCGAATTCGCCGAGGCCTGCCGCCAAGTCGAACGCATCGCCGAATTCCGCCTGCGCGACGTGCTGCCGTCATGAGCCGTCGCATCTTGACAGAGGCGATCACGGTCGCCGGGTTCGCGCCCTTTGGCGACCTGATGTCGGTTTCGGGCGCCGCAGACAAGATCATCAACCAAGGGCAATGCGGGCGCTATCACGACCGGGCGCGGCTCGATTTCGCCGATGGGCGCGCGGGCATCAGCCTGTTCGATGCCAATCCGCGCGCGCTGCCCTATACGCTCGACATGGTCGAGCGGCACCCCGACGGCAGCCAGGCCTTCATCCCGATGAGCCATCAGCCCTTTCTGGTGATCGTGGCCCCCGATGAGGGCGGCCGCCCCGGCACGCCGCGCGCCTTTGTCACCGAAGCGGGGCAGGCGGTGAACTATCATCGCGGCACGTGGCACGGGGTGCTGACGCCGCTTGCGGCACCCGGCCTCTTTGCGGTGGTCGACCGTATCGGCCCCGGCGCCAATCTGGAAGAATTCTGGTTCGACGACCCATGGGAGGTGGTCGCCGGATAAACGAAGCCGCCCGCGAAAAAAAGAGGCGGCAAGACCCCCATGATCCACACAGGGAGGACAGTGATATCATGGCCGACACTTCGATAGGGACTGCGGATCAGCTCCGCGATCCGAATTACACCCCGCCGCTGGTAAAGGCGGTGCCGCTGGGTATCCAGCATGTGCTGGCGATGTTCGTCTCGAACGTCACGCCCGCGATCATCGTGGCAGGGGCGGCGGGCTTTGGCTTTGGCTCGAACTCGCCCGATTTCCCGCAGCTCCTTTATCTCATCCAGATGTCGATGCTGTTTGCCGGTGTGGCGACGCTGTTGCAGACGGTGACCATCGGTCGGGTCGGCGCGGGCCTGCCGATCGTGCAGGGCACCAGCTTTGCCTTTCTGCCGATCATGATCCCGCTGGTGGCGGGCAAGGGGGTGGATGCGCTGGCGGCGCTATTCGGCGGCGCAATCATCGGCGGTCTCTTTCATTTCTGCCTCGGCTTCTTCATCGGGCGCATACGCTTTGCCTTGCCGCCGCTGGTGACCGGGCTGGTGGTGACGATGATCGGTCTGGCGCTGGTCAAGGTCGGCATCCAGTATGCCGCAGGCGGCGTGCCCGCCATCGGCACGCCGGAATACGGCTCGGCTCTCAACTGGTCGGCGGCGTTGGTGGTCATTCTGGTCACGCTGGGGCTGAAATTCTTTGCCCGCGGCATGCTCTCGGTCTCGGCGGTGCTGCTGGGGCTTATCGTCGGCTATGTCTATGCGCTGATGATGGGCATGGTGACCTTCGAGGCGATTGGCACCAGCTGGAGCCGGGCGGCGGGCTTTGCCCTGCCGGTGCCGTTCAAATACGGGTTCGAGTTCTCGCTGGCCGCCGTCATCGGCTTTGCGATGATGGCGGTGGTTTCGGCCATCGAGACGGTGGGCGATGTTTCGGGCATCACCAAGGGCGGCGCGGGACGCGAGGCAACCGACAAGGAAATCGCCGGCGCCACCTATGCCGATGGTCTGGGAACTGCTGTTGCGGGTCTGTTCGGTGCCTTCCCCAACACCTCGTTCAGCCAGAACGTGGGCCTGATCGCCATGACCGGGGTGATGAGCCGCCATGTGGTCACCATCGGGGCGCTGTTCCTGATCCTCTGCGGGCTGGTGCCCAAGGTGGGCGCGATCATCCGTACCGTGCCGATCGAGGTGCTGGGCGGCGGTGTCATCGTGATGTTCGGCATGGTGGTTGCCGCCGGTGTCTCGATGCTGTCGGACGTGCACTGGAACCGGCGCAACATGGTGATCTTTGCCATTGCGCTGTCGGTCGGGCTGGGTTTGCAACTGGAGCCCGGCGCGGTGCAGCATCTGCCCGATACCGCGCGTATCCTGATGACCAGCGGGTTGTTGCCCGCGGCCGTGATTGCCATCGTGCTGAACCTGATCCTGCCGCAGGAATTGGGGGAAGAGGCGACCGAGGAGGTTTCGGGCGGCATGGCCGGACACGGTCGCAAGTAAGGGGTTTCATCGGGCGGACCACTCCCGCCCGGGTCCGCCGCATCAAAGATGCGTTGGCCCCGGTTGGGCCGGGCGCGCGGGGGCAAGCCCCGCGCGCGGATCGCGCTGAAGCGCGATGCCTCCGGCGGAGGTATTTTCGAACAGAAGAAAGGTGCCGGGTGCCGTGGCCGGGGTCAGACGGCCATCAGGCGGGCGATATCCAGCATCCGGGCCGAGAATCCCCATTCATTGTCGTACCAGCCGAACACCCTGACCTGCCTGTCCCCCACCATGCGGGTCTCGGGGCCGGCGATGACCAGCGATTCCGGGCGCGCGCGCAGGTCCGAGGAGACCAGCGGCTTGTCTGTCCAGCCAAGCACTGGCGAGGTCTCGACCGCGGCGCGTAGGGCGGCATCGAACTGTCCAGGTGTCATCGCGCGGTCGAGTTGCACCACCAGGTCGACCGCGGAAACGCTGGCGGTCGGAACCCGGACTGCCGCACCCGAGATGCGGCCGGCCAGATGCGGCAGGACCTCGTCGATCAGATGGGTGGCGCTGGAGGTGGTGGGCACCATCGATAGCGCCCCGGCCCGCGAGCGGGCCAGATCACCCCGGGGCGCGTCGACCATCGGCTGGCTGT
Source organism: Ruegeria sp. YKSF070 (assembly GCF_059612725.1). Lineage (NCBI taxonomy): Bacteria > Pseudomonadati > Pseudomonadota > Alphaproteobacteria > Rhodobacterales > Roseobacteraceae > Ruegeria > Ruegeria sp. YKSF070. Next base: position 64,122 of record NZ_JBXWRD010000018.1, read on the forward strand.
TGGTGTAGCAGTGGATCGTCGTCATATGCGCACTGACGATGCCCGCGATGTCATCGATCACCCGCGCCACCGGTGCCAGCCCGTTGGTGGTACACGAGGCGTTCGAGACGATACGGGCATTCCCCAGAAGCGCCTCGTTTGCGCCCAGCACCACGGTGATTTCGGCGGCGGGCGAGGGGCCTGAGATCAACACCTTGCCAGCTCCGGCACCGAGGCCCCGGGCGGCCACGTCCGATGTGCGGGCGATGCCGGTGCAATCGAGCAAAACATCCACGCCCGACAGGTCGACCCGTGCCAGGTCGGCGCTGTGGGTGACAGGAATGGTCAGGCCATCAACGACCAAGCTGTCGGCGCCGGTGGCAACGCTGCCGCGCCAGGGCCCGAAGGTGCTGTCAAATTCGAACAGATAGGCGCAGGTCTCAAGCGGTGCGATATCGTTGATCAGCACCAGATCGATATCGGTGGTACGCGGCGCAGCCAGCAGCTGCCGCAGGATGGTGCGGCCGATGCGGCCGAATCCGTTAATCGCGAGTCTCATGGGCAAGCTATGGCAGGAGCTTTGACCGATCTCAATGCCCAGGCACCGCTTGCCTCACCGACAGTTGACCCTGGCAAAGAACTCGCCCGAAATTTCCGGTACAACGTCTTGCGGACAACCGTGTAGCCGGTCGCCTGTTCAACGGTGGCAATCGCCTGGAAGGTGCGCAGCCGGGCAGGTGCGCCAAGCGGGCTGAAATCGTTCTGGTCGCGCGTGGCACGATAGACCAAGGGTGCGTCGGATACCTGCGTGGCCGCCCAGCTCCGGCTCATCACCCGTGAGGTGACCGTCTCTTGCTGCGCAACCGCGACAGCCGGGCCAAAGACGGACAGGGCGAGAAGGGCGGACAAGACGCGACGCCTATTCTTGGTGAAACCTCCTGTGCAGCCCGAAACCCTGTGATGTTTCGAGCAGATTGCACAGGGTCTGAAAAGCCCCAGCCGCAGCAGGCCGGGGACAAGAACACGGGAAAAGGGACGCCGGCATGCCCCCGACTTTCAAAATCGGGGCGCTGATCCCGGTCGGGGGCGGGCCACGATCGGTCTCACCCCATGAAACGTGGGTCGCCTGTTGCCCAGGCAACACCATCGCCCCGGTCCATCGTTTCGATCAGGGCCATTTCATCGTCATCAAGGGCAAAGCCGAACAGTTCAATGTTCTGTTGCATCCGCCGGGGGTTCAGGCTTTTGGGCAGGACCGCGAACCCCTTTTGCACGCCCCACCGCAACAGGACTTGTGCCTCGCTCACACCGTGTTTCGCGGCCATCGCCTTGAAGGGAGAGTGTGTATCGGTTCCGTCTGCCTGCATCTCGGCAGTCTTGCCGCTGGCTTGCCCTGGTTCCGCACGCCAGGTGGAGAGGGGAACGAGTGAGCTGTAGGCGATCGGAGCAATACCGTTTTCGGCCATGCAAGCCAGAAGTTCGGGCTTTTGGCTCCAGGGATGCAACTCGATCTGGTTGTATTCTGGCATCGGCAGGCCCGCCGCCCGAATCTCTTCGATATGGGCTTCGGTATAGTTGCTTACCCCGATGGCGCGGGCCTTGCCCTGAGCCTTGAGATCGACCAGCGCCCGCCATTCGTTTAAGCGTTCGGCGCCGCCTGACGGGGCGTGGATCAGGTACAGGTCGACATGGTCGAGCCCGAGTGCCGCGCACGACGCCTCGAAGGCGGCAATGGTTTCGTCATATCCCTTTGGTGTGTCTCCCCAGGCCGGGTTGCCGGGCCACAGTTTCGTCGTCACGAACAGGTCCGCGCGGTCAAGCCCGGTTGCGGCAAGGCCGTCGCGGATGCCTTGGCCCACGCCGGCCTCGTTGTGGTACCCCGCCGCGGTGTCAATATGGCGATACCCGACCCCGATAGCGGCCGCGACCGCTGCTGCGGCGTTCTCGTCGGCAATGAGGTAGGTACCGAAACCAACCAGGGGGAGGCCGCTTTCTGTCATGGGGGTCTCGTTGGGAGAGTTGGTCATCCCTGTGCTCCAAGAAGTTGTCCGAGGGTTTGAAAGAATTGCTCTATTAGAGATATAGTAGTGAAAATGGGTTGATAATTTTGCTCTTTTCTCTCCAAGTCTTGTCATATTCTCCAACTGTTCGTAAAAAATGATGCCGAGGACCGGTCTGTGGTAAACCTGCCTTGAGAGACGTTTATGGAGGTCCGATGCACTCGGGACTTGTTAGGTTGGCGGGTGAGCTGGCTGCGCCCGATGCGGCAGGGGGCGTTACCCAGCTTGGCTTGGGTGGGGCTGTCCTGCTGAGGCGCACCCAGCCCTCGGCTATCGAGGGGACACTGTACCGGCCTTTACTCTGCGTAATTTTGCAAGGGGCCAAGGATGTTTCCGCCGGAACCCTGTCGGTGCATTGCCCGGCGGGGAATGCCATTATCGTCAGCCACGATCTGCCGGTTCTGTCGCGCATCACCCGGGCCTCTCTGGCCGAGCCCTACATCGCCGTGGTGCTGCCACTGGATCTTGGCATCCTGCGCGGCTTCTTCGATCGGATGCCGGATATTGCCGGGGGTGAGGACAATGCGGCGGCGCTTCTGTCTTGTCCGGCGGATGGTGAATTGCTGGATGCTATCGGTCGGCTCATCAAGCTCGCCCGGCAAGAGATCGCGGCACCGCTGCTTGGTCCGATCCTGCTACGCGAGATCCATGCCCGGCTACTGTTGTCGTCGCAGGGCGCAATCCTAAGGCGTTTCCTGAATCGAGAGGACCCGTCAAATCACGTTGCGCGCGCGATTGCCTCGATCCGCGCCTCGATCGAGGCGCCGATGAAAGTGTCGGCGTTGGCCGAGCATGCCGGCATGAGCACGTCGTCCTTTCATGCGCGTTTCAAGTCGGTGACCGGTTTGACCCCCGGACAATACCAGAAGGATATCCGCCTGCTCGAAGCGCGGCGCCTTATCCTGGACAGCGACGCGGCGGTGTCTTCGGTTGCGTTCGACGTCGGCTATGAAAGCCCCGCGCAGTTCAGCCGCGATTACGCCCGCAAGTTCGGATGCCCACCGCGAGAAGACCGCAACAGGGCACGAGAGGCGAACTCGGATCGGTCAACGGCGTTCGTGTCGCAGCCCGCCACGGTCAACTGACAACGAATGGCAGGTGCCGGATACTCGGCATCCTGAAGATATCAGCGTCGCGGCAGCGCCATGTGTCGGTTCACATCCTTGTAGAGCAGATAGCGGAACGGCCCCGGCCCGCCCGCGTAACAGGCCTGCGGGCAGAAGGCGCGCAGCCACATGTAATCGCCCGCCTCGACCTCGACCCAGTCCTGGTTCAGCCGGTAGACGGCCTTGCCCTCCAGCACATAGAGCCCGTGTTCCATCACATGGGTTTCGGCAAAGGGAATGACGCCCCCAGGCAGGAAGTTCACGATGGTGACATGCATGTCGTGGCGCATGTCCTCGGGGTCGACGAAACGCGTCGTCGACCAGCGTCCCTCGGTGCCCGGCATCTCGTTCGGGGTGATATCCTGTTCGCGGGTCACGAAAGGTGTCGGGGTATCAAGGCCCTCAACCGCTTCATAGGCTTTGCGGATCCAGTGAAACCGGGCAGCGGGGCCTGCATGGTTACGCAGCCGCCATGGGTGACCCGCCGGGATATAGGCATAGCCACCGGGTTCCAACACATGATCGGCCCCGTCGAGGGTCAATGTCACCGCCCCCTCGACCACGAACAGCACCGCCTGCGCGCCTGCATCGGTCTCGGGGCGGTCGCTGCCGCCGCCGGGTTTTACCTCCATGATGTAATGCGAGAAAGTCTCGGCGAAACCACTTAGCGGCCGGGCGAGAATCCAGGCCCGCGTTTCCTCCCAGAATGGCAGCTTGCTGGTAACGATGTCGCGCATCGTACCCCTTGGGATGACCGCGTAGGCCTCGGTGAACATGGCCCGGTCGGTCAGCAACTGCTCTTGTCCGGGATGGCCGCCTTGCGGGGCGTAATAGGTGGGGGATGCCATGGGTGCCTCGTCCTGTTCTCTGCGCCAATCTGGGACGGGGACGACGGCAGTCCAAGTGCGGATGGTCAGATAGGAACCTTCGTGTTTATTTGAAGATTGCCGGAGCCGGGGCATCCGGACGCGTTGGCGTTCGGGTCGAGGCCGTGTAATCATCCGGCAAATCCGCCGGAATTGAGGAGTGAGCGATGAAACTGGTTGTGGCGTTTCTGCTGGCTGTTGGACTGTGCGGGGGGGCGGCCGAGGCCAAGCCAATCTCGCGCATCATCGCCGAGCTGGGGCTGGAGCCCGAGGATTTCCAGTTGATGGGCGCCGCCTCGCGGCAGTTGATTGTCGATGGAAAGCCCGTGGTCGGGCGCGAAAGCGTCTGGGAGAATGCAACGACTGACTCGCAGGGAACCGTTCGGGTCGACGCTGTGCAGGGTGACTGCGCGGTGCTGCACCATGTGATCCGACCAAAGGGCGCGGCAAATGCGCGGGTGATCGGCACCCGGATGTGCAAGGGTGCCGATGGTGCATGGATGCTGACGCCATAAGTTGACGTGCCGGTGACGACTGTGCTGATCGGGTTGGCCGGATGCCGACCCTTTGGCGCCGTTCGCGCCATTTTTGACGCATGGCCGTTCCAGGCTCACACTAGCGATGCTGTCGCTCGCCCACTGGTTTCGTGACAAGGTGCTGCCACGAGATGTTGCGGGTGATTTGGCGGGGAAGTCCTTCTTTGAGTTCTTTCGATGAAAAGCACGCGTTTTGACCAGAATTGACGGTGGTGGTAGAGTTGTCCACTGAGAGCGCGACGACGGAGACACACTTCATGACGTTTCAATTGGCGGGTGAGGGGCCCAAGATTTACGAAGAAGTCATGGTGCCGCTTTGGTTTGGCCGATGGGCCGAGGCTCTGATCGACCAGCTCTCACTTCGCAGTTCGGAACGTGTCTTGGATGTTGCCTGCGGCACGGGGGTGACAACCCGATTGACCAAGACAAAGGTAGGGCCAGGCGGCAAGGTAGACGGCCTCGACATCAATGCTCCGATGCTCGCGCAAGCGAAGGAACTGGCCGGTAATCTCGATATCGCGTGGATCGAAAGCGATGTTTGCGACATCGATCTGCCCTCGGAGTCCTACGATGTCATCCTTTCGCAGCATGGATATCACTACTTCCCCGACAAGCCGCAGGCTCTCCGAGAGTTCTTGCGGCTTCTTGTCCCGGGCGGTCGTCTGGGTTTTTCGATCTGGGATGGGCACAGCCCCTATACAAGCGCTATTTGTGCTGCGGTTGAGCGTCACATTTCCCCTGAGATTGCGAGAAAACAGCGGTCGCAACGGGAAACACCCTCGGCAAACGAACTGAAAAGCCAAATGAGCGCCCAAGGCTTTTCCGACGTCGTCGTTTTTCGTCAGGAGCTGATGATCGATGTGCCGCCAGCATCTGAGTTCGTACCATTGCACTTGCGCTCGATGCCGATAGCGGCTGCGTTCACCGAACTCCCGGAAGATGCGCAGAACGCACTGATAAACGAGGTTGCGGAGTCCCTGGCGGATTATGTCCAGGGTAACCGACTGGTCTACCCGGACGCTGTGCATGTCGCCATTGGTTTCAAATAGAAATACACTTGGCGGCGTTCGGATTGAGCTGGAACTGACAGGACAGCAGCACGAACCGCTTTGCCCCGCGACCGGGGTCTCGGGATCGAGAAGCGGGAACACCCGGCTTTGGCGCCACCTGAAAACACATCCTTTGCAACGCGTTTCTTGGGCCCTTTGAGCGCGTCTTCAAGCCCGCTTGATGCCTTGGGTCATTTGCTCTCTTGCCGCAAAT
>NZ_JBXWRD010000019.1:0-7239 GCF_059612725.1 Ruegeria sp. YKSF070
TCGTTGAACTGCCCGAGCCCGGAACCGAGGTCAGCAAGGATGACGAGATCGTTGTGATCGAATCGGTCAAGGCGGCCTCGGATATCCTGGCGCCGCTTGATGGCGAGATCGTCGAGGTGAACGAGGCGCTGGCCGACAATCCCGGTATGGTGAACGAGGACCCCATGGGCGAGGCCTGGTTCTTCAAGATGCGGCCCTCGGACCTGTCGCCGATGGACGATTACATGGACGAAGCGGCCTATACCGACTTCATCAGTTGATTTGTCGCGCGCGCGTCAGGCGGCCGTTTTCCGCGCCGGAAAACGGCCCGGAAAACCTTGTTTTCCGGCCCCTCTCCCACGGCACCTTTCCTGCACGATCACATTCGGGCCGGTGACGTTTCGTCACGCGGCTGGACATTCCCGCGCGGGCCAAGTCATCCTCGATCCAGACATTCCCCCCGTTGTCCGGGGGCAGGGGAGGCCAAGCCATGAACATGACGTTTGCGATGCGCGACGAGAACCGCAAGCTTCTGGATCGCGTCGCGGCGATGATCCGCGACGAGATCATGCCGTTGGAGGATGAGTACCACGCAGAAATCGCCAAGGGCGATCGCTGGCAGTATACCGCCCGCCAGACCGAGATCCTCGAAGGCCTCAAGGCCAAGGCCAAGGCGGCCGGCCTGTGGAACTTCTGGCTGACCGACAGTGACCGCGGGTTCGGCCTGACCACCGTCGAATACGCCTATTTCGCCGAAGAGATGGGCAAGACCCCGCTGGCGGCCGAGGTGTTCAACTGTTCCGCCCCCGATACCGGCAATATGGAAGTCTTCGAGCGCTATGGCAGCGCGAAGATGAAGCAGGACTGGCTGGCGCCGCTGCTGGAGGGGCAGATCCGCTCGGCCTATCTGATGACCGAGCCGGATGTGGCCAGTTCGGATGCCACCAATATCTCGATGTCCTGTGTCCGTGATGGCGACGATTATGTGCTGAACGGTGAGAAATACTGGGCCTCTGGCGCCGGTGATCCGCGCTGCAAGGTCTATATCGTGATGGTCAAGACCGGGGGCGAGGATACGCCCAAGCACCAGCGCCATTCGATGATCGTGGTGCCTGCTGGGACCGAAGGCATCGAGATCCTGCGTCCGATGCTGGTGTTTGGTCACGACGACGCACCGCATGGCCACATGCATCTCCGGTTCACCAATGTCCGCGTGCCGGCCGAGAACATCCTGGTGGGCGAGGGGCGCGGCTTCGAGATCGCGCAAGGCCGGCTTGGGCCCGGCCGCATCCACCATTGCATGCGTTCGATCGGCCAGGCCGAGATCGCTCTGGAGCGCATGTGTAAACGCGCGCTCGACAAGGAGGCGTTCGGCAAGAAACTCGCGCATCTGGGTGCTAATTACGACATCATCGCCGAATGTCGGATGGAGATCGAGATGGCGCGCCTGTTGTGCCTCAAGGCCGCCTGGATGATGGATCAGGGCGACGCCCGGGCCGCCGCGCCCTGGATCAGCCAGATCAAGGTGGTGGCGCCGCGCGTCTCGCTCAAGGTGATCGACGAGGCGATGCAGATGCATGGCGGGCAGGGGATCAGCCAGGACACGCCACTGGCCGCTGCCTGGACCGGTCAGCGCACCCTGCGCTTTGCCGATGGCCCCGACGCGGTGCACCGCCGCCAGATCGCCCGGACCGAGCTGAAGAAGTACACGCAGGAAAAGGTCTGATACCCGTGACGGCCCCGGTCTATTTCACCGAAACCGAACCGGGGCTGTTTGTCGGCAACGATCCGGCGCGCGGGCCGTGGTCGCCCGATCACTGTCATGCCGGGCCGGTCACCGGCCTGGTGGCGCGCGCGGCCGAGGCGGCTGCCGGGCCGGACAAGATGCTGACCCGGCTGACGCTCGACGTGCTGAAACCGCTGCCGCTGGCGGGGCTGCGGATCACCACCGAGATAGAGCGCAACAGTCGCACGCTCACCACCACCCGGCTGGTGTTGCATGATACCAATGGCACGTTGTGCCTGACCGGAACCTCGATGCATCTGGTGCGCAAGGATCTGGGAGAGGTGCCCACCGCAACGGTGCCGACCCCTGATTTTGCCCGCGCGCGATCCGGTCCGGCGTTGCTGGTGGGCAAGCTGCATGACCGGCGCGCCTTTGGCCAGTTTATCGAGATGGCCTATCCGGAGGGCGAGGATCTGGGGCCGGGGCCGAAAACCGTCTGGATGAAGGCGCCGCATTTGCTGGCCACCGAGGCACCTTCGCCGATTCAGGCGATCTGCCCGCTGGCCGATTGCGGCAACGGTATCTCCTGGAACGAGCCTCCGGTGCGGTTTGGCTTCATGAATACCGACCTGACCCTGCAAATCCATCGCGAGCCCTGTGGCGACTGGTTTGCAGCGGAGGCCGTATCGCATTGGCAGCCTAACGGTATCGGCATGTCGCAAGCGATCCTTTTTGATACCGTCGGGCCAGTGGGCATGGCGCTGCAGACGCTCGTTTTGCATCCGATGGCGAAATAGCGCCGCAGCTGCGCCTGCCCGGATTGCCAGCCCCCCACCCGCGCCCTATCGTCTGGTCATGCGCCGGATTGCCCTTGCCCTCACTTTCCTGCTCCCCGCGCCGCTGATGGCGCATCCGCATGTGTTCATCGACACCGGATTCGAGTTGATCTTTGCCCCTGACGGGGCGCTGACACATGTGCGGGTCACTTGGGCCTATGATGATTTCTATTCGCTGGTCATCCTCGAGGAACTGGGCCTGGACCAGGATGGCGATGGCAGCCTGACACCCGAGGAACAGGCGCAATTGGCGGGGTTCGATGCGCAATGGATCGAGGGCTATAACGGCGATCTCGACCTGCGGTTGGGCGATCAGCCACTGGCGCTGTCCGGCCCGCTGGAACCCACCGCCACCACCGAGGCTGGACGGATCGTGTCGACCCATCTGCGCGCGGTTACCGGTGGGGCCTTGGGATCGGGGGCAGCCCTGTCGCTGCGCCCCTATGACGAGACCTATTACACCGCCTACGAGGTTGCGCGCCCGGTCACCCTCAGTGGGCGCGACGATTGCCTGCTGGAGCGGTTGGAGCCCGATATCGACGGGCAACTTGCCGAGATGCAGGAGATGCTGCTGCGCATCGACGCCGATGCCGATCTGGAGGAGATGGATATCCCCCTGATCGGCGCTGAATTTGCCACCGAGATCCGCGTCACATGTCCCGGCTCCTGATCCTGCCGGTCACGCTGGTTCTGGCCCTGCTGGGCTGGCTCTGGCTCAGCGGCGGTTTCGACCAGCTGGCGCTGTGGGCGGCGGGCGAGCAACGGGATTTTCAGAACCAGATCGCCAAGGCGCTGCGCGGATTGCGCAGCGGGCAGGGCGGGGCGCTGATGCTGCTGTTGTCGGTCTGTTTCGCCTATGGATTCTTTCACGCGGTCGGGCCTGGCCACGGCAAGGTGCTGATCGGCGGCTATGGGCTGGGTCGGCGGGTGCCGGTTCTGCGGCTTGCGGCGATCGGGCTGGCGGCGAGCCTGGGCCAGGCGGTTACCGCGATCGCGCTGGTCTATGCCGGGGTGGCGGTGCTGGATCTTGGGCGTCAGCATCTGGTTGGCGCGACCGAGCGGATCATGGCGCCCGCCAGCTATGCGGCTATCGCGTTGATCGGCTGCTGGCTGGTCTGGCGAGGCGCCCGGCGGCTGCTGGCCACTCGGAAACCCACGCAGCATCATCACCACCATCATGACGGCGAGACCTGTTCCCACTGCGGGCACAAGCACGGCCCTAGCCTGAGCGAGGTCGAACAGATCGGCACCTTGCGTGAGGCGCTGGCGCTGATCGCCAGCATCGCGATCCGGCCCTGCACCGGGGCGCTGTTCGTGCTGATCCTGACCTGGCAGATGGGCATCGCATTGGCCGGGATCGCCGGAACACTAGCCATGGCGCTGGGAACGGCCAGTGTCACGGTCGGAGTGGGACTGGCCTCGGCCGGGCTGCGCGGCGGGGTGCTGGGCGCGGCCACGGCCTGGCGGTTTGCCGGCGTCGCCCTGCCGATGGTGGAGCTTGCCGCCGGATTGGTCGTGACGTTCCTGGCGAGCGGGTTGTTCCTGAGTGCGATCTAGGCGCGCCGTGCGATGAAGTCGCGCACCAGCTCCACGATAACCGGGGCCAGCTTCGGGGTGATGATGTGACCCATGCCCTCGATGGCGTGAAACTCCGAGCCCGGAATGTGCGCGGCGATTTCCTCTCCCATCTCCAGCGGGATCAGCGTGTCCTGCCTGCCATGGATCACCAGGCAGGGCAGATCGAGCTGGCGCAGGCCGGGGCGTCGGTCGGGCGCGTGCAGGATGGCCAGCACCTGCCGGTTCTTTCCCGCCGCATCGACACCACGCGCCCAGGCGCGCTCGGCCATGGCGCGGATATCGGCCTCGGGCATCGGATAGCCGGGGCTGCCCCACATCCCGTGTTCGGCGACCTGCGCCTCCAGATAGTCCTGCTGTTTCACGTCACGCACCAGCAGGTTCGCGGCCAGCGCCAACAGTGCCTCGCGTCCTGCGCCCGCGCGCTCGGTAAAGGGGCGGCAGGCGGTCATCACGATGGTTGCCGAAAGCACTCGGTCAGGCTGGTCGATGCAAAGCTGTTGCAGCACCGCGCCCCCCATCGAGATGCCAAAGAAATGCGCGCGTTCGATCCCCAGCGCATCCATCAGGCCGGTGATGTCGCCCACCATATCCTCGATCCCATAGGGTTTGGGCAGGTCCGCGCCCGCGGCCAGCGCCGCCAGAATGGCGTCGGCGCTGTCGGGCACATTCGGCGTCGGGCAACGCTGAGACAGGCCCACATCGCGGTTGTCAAAGGCGATGGTCCGAAACCCGGCGGCGTCAAAACCTGCGCTCAACTCCTTGGGCCAATGCACCAGTTGGCTGCCTTGGCCTCGGATCAGGAACAATGGCACTCCATCTTCCGGTCCGCTCTGCTCGACTTCGAGGTAAATCCCGTTCGCTTCGATCCGCATCAAACCCGCCCTTCCTGTTGACCTTGCAAATCTGCGCAAGCGGGCGAGGGAAGTAAACAGGCCTGGTTGCGGCACTTGGCGGTGGCAACTTTTCGTATCTCCGATGTTGACTCGGTTCCTTCGACCCCCTAGCTATGCGCCGTTAGCACTCGTCGGACTTGAGTGCTAATGCCTCTGTTGAAGAACAGGGGGAGGGAAACAAACTTTGAGCCTCAAGGAGCTGCAAAGATGGCATTGAAACCGCTTCATGACCGTGTGCTGGTTCGCCGTACCGAAAGCGAAGAGAAAACCGCAGGCGGCCTGATCATCCCCGATAGCGCCAAGGAAAAGCCCAGCGAAGGCGTTGTCGTTGCCTGTGGCGAAGGCGCCCGCAAGGATAGCGGCGAGCTGATCGCGATGGCAGTCAAGTCGGGCGACCGGGTTCTGTTCGGCAAATGGTCGGGCACCGAAGTCACCGTCGACGGCGAAGAGCTGCTGATGATGAAGGAAAGCGACATCATGGGGATCATCGAGTAAGCCACGCGCTTCTCTGATCTCTGGTCGCATCATTCCAAACATATTTCTCAAGGAGAAAGAACATGGCTGCTAAGGACGTCAAGTTCAATACCGAAGCCCGCAACAAGATGCTCAAGGGCGTCAACATCCTGGCCGACGCGGTCAAGGTGACCCTGGGCCCTAAAGGCCGCAACGTGGTTCTGGACAAGAGCTTCGGTGCGCCCCGCATCACCAAGGACGGTGTGTCGGTCGCCAAGGAAATCGAACTGGAAGACAAGTTCGAGAACATGGGCGCGCAGATGGTGAAAGAAGTCGCCAGCCGCACCAATGACGAGGCCGGCGACGGCACCACCACCGCGACGGTTCTGGCCCAGGCTATCGTCAAGGAAGGCATGAAATCGGTTGCCGCCGGCATGAACCCGATGGATCTGAAGCGCGGCATCGACCTGGCCACCGCCAAGGTTGTCGAGGCCATCAAGGCCGCTGCGCGCCCCGTCAACGACAGCGCCGAAGTGGCGCAGGTCGGCACCATCTCGGCCAACGGCGAAACCGAAATCGGCCGCCAGATCGCCGAAGCGATGCAGAAGGTCGGCAACGAAGGTGTCATCACCGTCGAAGAGAACAAGGGCCTGGAAACCGAGACCGACGTGGTCGAGGGCATGCAATTCGACCGCGGCTACCTGTCGCCCTATTTCGTCACCAACGCAGACAAGATGATCGCAGAGCTCGAAGACTGCATGATCCTGCTGCACGAGAAGAAACTGTCCTCGCTGCAGCCGATGGTTCCGCTGCTCGAGCAGGTGATCCAGTCGCAAAAGCCGCTCCTGATCATTGCTGAGGATGTCGAAGGCGAAGCTCTGGCAACCCTGGTGGTCAACAAACTTCGCGGCGGTCTGAAGATCGCAGCCGTCAAGGCACCGGGCTTCGGCGATCGCCGCAAGGCCATGCTGCAGGACATCGCCATCCTGACCGGCGGTCAGGTGATCAGCGAAGACCTGGGCATGAAGCTCGAGTCCGTGACCATGGACATGCTGGGCACCGCCAAGAAAATCTCGATAACCAAGGACGAGACCACCATCGTTGATGGCGCAGGCGAGAAGGCCGAGATCGAAGCCCGCGTGGCCCAGATCCGCACCCAGATCGAAGAAACCACCAGCGACTACGACCGTGAGAAACTGCAAGAGCGCGTGGCCAAGCTGGCCGGCGGTGTTGCCGTGATCCGCGTCGGCGGCATGACCGAGGTTGAAGTGAAAGAGCGTAAGGACCGCGTCGATGACGCCCTGAACGCCACCCGCGCTGCCGTGCAGGAAGGTGTCGTTGTGGGCGGCGGTGTCGCTCTGGTTCAGGCTGGCAAAGGCCTCGAGGGCCTCGAAGGCGCAAATGCCGACCAGACCGCCGGTATCAACATCGTGCGCAAGGCCATCGAAGCGCCGCTGCGCCAGATCGCCGAGAACGCAGGCGTCGACGGCGCCGTGGTTGCCGGCAAGGTGCGTGAATCGGGCGATGCAGCGTTTGGCTTCAACGCGCAGACCGAAGAATATGGCGACATGTTCAAGTTCGGCGTGATCGACCCGGCCAAGGTTGTCCGCACCGCTCTGGAAGATGCGGCCTCGGTTGCTGGCCTGCTGATCACCACCGAAGCGATGGTCGCCGACAAGCCGCAGAAAGACGCCCCCGCAGGCGGCGGCATGCCCGACATGGGCGGCATGGGCGGCATGATGTAAGAGGCGATTTCGCCTGAACATCATCTGTC